>JBBRZY010000083.1:0-11016 GCA_038252885.1 Anaerolineales bacterium
CGTGGCTGCCCACGGCGGCAATGCGGCCCTGGCGCAGCACCACAATCTGGTCGGCCCAGCGGATTTGCGACAGCCGGTGCGTGATCAGCAGCGTGGTGCGGCCCTGCGCCGCGCGGAAGATGGCCTTTTGAATCTGGTCTTCGGTGGCGCTGTCTATGGCCGAGGTGGAGTCGTCGAGAATGAGGATGCGCGGATTGGTCAGGAAGGCGCGGGCCAAGGCCAGCCGCTGACGCTGACCGCCGGAGAGCGTCACACCGCGCTCGCCCACCACGGTCTGGTAGCCATCCTTGAAGGCCAGCACAAAGTCGTGCGCCTGGGCGGCCCGGGCGGCGGCCTCAATCTCGGCCGGCGTGGCCTGCGGGTTGCCAAAGGCAATGTTCTCGGCAATCGTGCGCGAGAACAAGAACAGGTCTTGCTCGATGATCGAGATTTGGCGGCGCAGCGCGGCCAGGTTCCAGTCGCGCACGTCCACGCCGTCAATCCGCACGTGGCCCGCGGTGACGTCGTAGATGCGGCTAACCAGCCGCGCCAGCGTGGTCTTGCCCGCGCCGGTCTGACCCACAATCGCAATCGTCTGCCCCGGCTTAACGCTGAAGGTGATGTCGTTGAGCACCGGCGCGCGGTCGGCCGCGTTATAGCTGAACGACACGTTGTCAAACTCCAGCGCGCCTTCCATTGGGGCCGACCGGCCGCTGGGGTTGTGGTCAAGCTCAGTCTCGGTGGTGATTAATTCCAAAATCCGCCGCGCCCCGGCCATGCCCAGCGACACCTGCGAGTAGGCAAAAATCGAGACGAACGACGGGAAACCGTACAGCCACAACAGCGAGTTATAGGTGACCACCTGGCCGGCGTCGAGCAGCCCGGCCCGAAACAGCAGCAGCGCATGGGCAAAGCCCAGCGTCAGCGCAATCGGCAGCAGCAGCAGCGTCAGCGAGCGCGACTCGGCTGCGCCCTGCTGCACATAGGCGTCGCGATAAGTGGCGGCGTTGTGCTCGAACTTGGCGGCCTCTTCGGTCTCGCGCGCCGCTCCCTTGACGACCTCAATCCCCTCAATCGCCTCGGCCAGCCCAGCGTTCATCGCCCCAAAGCTCTGGCGCGCCTTCTGCGTAATCGGCGTCAGCTCTTGCAGCAACCGCTGGAGCGCCGCAAAGTAGCCGATCAGGAACAGCAGCGGCACCAGGATCAGCGACCAATGCAGCGTCGGGCCGATCAGCAGCGGCATGATGACAAACATGCCCGAGCCGACGATCAGGTTGACGCCGGGGTTAAGCATCAGGTTGAGCTCGCGCACGTCGTTGGTGGCGCGGGCCATCACCTCGCCCACCGGCCGCAGCGCATGAAAGGTCATGCTCTTGCCCAGCAGGCTGGCATACAACTCGGCGCGCACGTCGCGCTCCAGCCGCTGGCCGATCACCTCCGAGCCAAAGTTGCGGCCCATCTGCCAGGTCGAGCGCACGATCTGCGTAATGATGATGCCCAGCGCGGCCGAGGCCACGCCGGCGTAGTCGGGCGGGGTCTTGAGGATGGCGTTGAAGGCCTGCCCGACGAACAGCGGCACGGCGGCGGCGAAGGCGGCGTTGGCGAACGCGCCGGAAAACAGCCAGAACAACTGCCACTTCTGCCGCCAGGTGTGCGACCAGACCCAGCGCCCCACCGAGCGCCGGTCGCCGCGAAAGACGCCGGGGACTTCAAATTCGGTTGCAGCCATGGGCTAAAGTTTGGAGAGGACTTGCGGCCCGTCGGGGGTGATGACAATGGTGTGCTCAAACTGGGCCGAGAGCGCGCCATCTTTGGTCACGACCGTCCAGCCGTCGCGCAGCAGCACCCACTCTGGCCCGCCGGCGTTGATCATCGGCTCGACCGTGAAGATCATACCGGGGCGCAGCTTGGGCCCCTGCCCGCCCGGCCCGCGATGCGGCACCGACGGGTCTTCGTGCAGGTTGCGGCCAATGCCATGCCCGCCCCAGCTATACACCACCGAGCAGCCAAACTTGGCGGCGTAGGCCTGAATGACCGCGCCGATGTCCGACAGGTGCCGGCCGACTTGCGCCGCCTCAATGCCCTGCCACATGGCGGCCTCGGCCACCTCCAGCAGCTTGGCGGCCTCTGGCTTCACCTGGCCGACAGCGTAGGTGACGCACGAGTCGCCGCACCAGCCCTTGTACTTCAGGCCGATGTCGATGCCCACGATGTCGCCTTCGCGCAAGATGCGCTCATTCGGAAAGCCGTGGCAGATTTGGTTATTGATCGAGGCGCAGATGACGCCGGGAAACGGCGGGTGCGAGGGCGGGCTGCCGCGGTAGCCTTTATAGAGCGGCTCGGCCCCCTCGCGCGCCAGCAGCGCCGCCACGCGCTCATCCAACTCGCGCAGGCTGACGCCGGGGCGCACATCTTCCTTAAGCTGTGCAAACGCGCTGGCCACAATCCGGCCGGCCGCGCGCATGGCATCGACGTCTTGGGGACGCTTGAGCATGATCGCCATAACAGAATCCTACGATAGCGGAGGGCGGGCCGAGCGCACTAGGCCGCCGCGACGGCCAGGCCGGCAAACAGACGGTGGAAGCGGTCGTCGCCGGTCAACTCGGGGTGAAAGGAAGTCGCCAGCCAGTGGCCCTGCCGCGCGGCCACGACCCAGCCGGCGTGGGGGCCATCCGCCAGGCGGGCCAGCACTTCGACGCCAGGGCCGACGCGCTCGATCAGCGGGGCGCGGATAAAAAAAGCGTGAAAGGGCCGCGCCTCGCCCAGCGCCGGCACGGCCAGGTCGATCTCAAAGCTGTCCACCTGGCGGCCGAAGGCGTTGCGCGCGACGGTGATGTCCATCAGGCCAAGCAGCGGCTGGTCGCGGTGGGCGTCGGTCGACATGAAGATCGCGCCGGCGCACGTGCCCCACACCGGATGGTGGGCGGCAAACTCGCGCAGCGGGTCCATCAGGTCGTACTCCACCGCCAGCTTGCCAATGGTAGTCGACTCGCCGCCGGGGATGATCAGCCCGGCCAGCCCGGCCAACTCGCCGGGTTTGCGCACCTCCACCACCTCGTGCCCGAGGCGGCGCAGCATGACGGCGTGCTCGGCAAAGTCGCCTTGCAGGGCCAGGACGCCAAAGCGGGCCACCGCGTGCGCCTCGCCTACCAGCCGCGCACTGCCAGCAGTTCCGCCTCCGGCAGCGAGGCCGCCGAGCGGCCCACCATCGCTTCGCCCAGGTTGCGGCTGACTTCGCCCAACAGCTTGGCGTCGCGGAAGTGGGTGGTGGCCTGCACAATCGCCTTGGCGCGGCGGGCCGGGTCGCCCGACTTGAAGATGCCCGAGCCCACGAATACGCCGTCCACACCCAACTGCATCATCAGCGCGGCGTCGGCCGGGGTGGCCAGGCCGCCGGCGGCAAAGTTCACCACCGGCAGGCGGCCGAGCTTGCGGGTTTCGAGCACCAACTCATAGGGCGCCTGAATGTCCTTGGCGAAGGACATCAACTCGGCCTCGTCCAGCGCGGTCAGGCGGCGAATTTCGCCCAGCACCGAGCGCGCATGGCGCACGGCCTCGACCACATCGCCGGTGCCCGCCTCGCCCTTGGTGCGGATCATGGCCGCGCCCTCGCCAATGCGGCGCAGGGCCTCGCCCAGGTTGCGGCAGCCGCACACAAACGGCACTTTGAAGTTGTGCTTGTCCACGTGGAATTGCTCGTCGGCCGGGGTGAGCACTTCCGACTCGTCAATGTAGTCAATCCCCAGCGCTTCCAGAATCTGCGCCTCGACGAAGTGCCCGATGCGGCATTTGGCCATGACCGGGATGGTAACGGCGTCAATGATAGCCAGGATCATGTCGGGGTCGCTCATGCGCGCCACGCCGCCGTCGGCGCGAATGTCGGCCGGCACGCGCTCGAGCGCCATGACGGCCACGGCGCCGGCGTCCTCGGCGATGCGGGCCTGATCGACGTTGACCACGTCCATGATCACGCCGCCCTTTAGCATTTGCGCCAGGCCGCGCTTAAGCGCCACGGTTCCGAGTTGCTTGTCCTGTTCCATTGCTCCGCCTCCGTCTGGCTTGCGGCGGCGGGGCCGGGGCCGCGCCGCGAAATTAATCGAATGTAGGCTCGATTGTACCACTATCAAATGCCCCAGTGCAGGGGCGCAGACCTAATTTTATTAGGCAGGTGGGCGAACCATGCGCGCGAGGAAAGTAGGCCGAAAGCAAACGCGCCGCAGCCGAGGGCAACCTGAGCCAGTGGCTGGTCTCCGACTTCCGCCCTCTGACTAGGGGCTGCAGCGGATCATAATGAAGCTGATATGCGTGATCGTGGCCGGGCCAATCGCCTGGTGCAGGGTGAGCGGCACACCCAGCACCAGGTAGTCGGCGGCCATGTTCAACGGCAACCGCGCGGTGATGGGCTTGTCGAAGGCCGTCAGATACCAACTGTTCTCTCTAGCAACATAGTGCCAGTCGAGGCTGTTGCCGCCAAATAGCGCGGCGGCCAACTCGGCCGAGAACGGGCAATCGGCGCGCGGCGGCCCGCTTTGGTCCACGCTGGGGACCGGCGCGCCCGTCACGTCCAGGTCGGCCGGCACCAGTGCCAGAATCCAATCGGGCACGCTACTGCCCGCGACCACGCTCGTGCCGCCCGCCGCCGCCGTGGCCAACGCCGCCTCGGAGGTGGCCGCCAGGGCCGTAGCCGTCTCAGGCAGCGGCGTGGCGGTGGGCGGGAACAGCGCGCTCAGGATCTCCGACGTCGGGCCGGGGGTCGGCGTGTCACCGTTGACGATCTTGACGTCGGATGGCATGAACAGGTTGATTAGGCCGATGATGGGGTTATACGCCGGCGAGGGCGTCAGGGTTGGCCCGCCGGGCGTAACGGTCGGGCCGGGCGTGCCGTCGGGCCCGTCGGGCCCGTTCGTCCCTGGGCGCATCGCCGACACTACCCCCACGACAATCAACAGCAGCACCAACACCAGCCCGATCCCGCCCATCACCCGATAGGTGCGGGCATGGCGCGCCAGCCGCTGCTGATCCTGCGCGCGCACCTCGCGCATGGCGGTGGCAATTTGGTCGGACGTGGCCCCGGTGCGCTGGAGCGCCGCTTCGATCAGCGCCAGCGGGTTGCCCAACTTGAAGAGCTGCAAGGCCCGCGCCGCGAGAATGGCCGGGTCCGGCGGCTCCGGCACAATGATCACAATCTCCGGCACGGCCACGGTCCCGTCGGCCGCCGCCGTCAGGCCGCGCTCGGTTTGAGTCGGTGCGCCCGCCACGCCGGCGGCGGCGGCCGAGGGCTGGTCGGCCGTGACCGCGCCGGCCGCCAAAGCGTCTAGGAATTGGGCTTCATCGGTGGGAGCAGGGGCAACGGTGGCCGGCAGGTCGTCCAGCAACTGCGCCAACAGCAGCGCCGCGTCGCCGGAGGGGGTCGACTCTACGGCCGTCGGGGCCAGCGCCGCCTGGGCAGGGGCGGGCGCGGCGGGCGGCGCCACCAGGCTGTCCAAGAATTCGGCTTCGTCAGTGGCGGCCGGTGCGAAGGACGCCGGCAGGTCGGACAGCAGCGCCGAGAGCAGTGCCGCCGACTCAACCGTGGGCGCAGCCGCTGCCAACAGCGTTGGGGCGGCCTCGGGCATTTCGATCACAGGCCCAGGTGGCGGCCCGCTAACGGCTGGTTTGGCCACCGGCTCGGCCGCGAACAGCCCGGCCAACAGAGTCTCAGCCTCGTCGGGCGCGGGCGGTTCGGCCGCGGGCACAGCGTGGCCGGCGACCGGTTCCGGGTCGTCCGGGCCGTACAGCAGTTCGCGAATCTCAGCGTTCAGCTTGGCGCGGGCCGGCAAGTTGAGGGCGGTTGTCAGGGCGGCGTCCGCGTCTTCTTCCGGCGCGGAGGGGTCGGCCGCCGGGGGCGCTTCCGGCGCAAGGGCGCTCTCGGCGGCCGGCGGCACACCGGGGGCGGCCAGGTCATCCGGCTCGGCCAGCAGCGCGGTCAGCTCCGACGGCAACACCCAGCGTTCGAGCAGTTGCCCAGGGGGCGAGGCCACCACCGCCACCGGCGGACGCACCAAACGCATATGCGCCCCGCCCGACTCGACCTCAAAGGCCGCGTCGCAGGCTCCGCACCACATGTGGTCAGGCGTAACGGTTTGATGGACGACCGCCAGCCGGCCGCGCACGCGGCACACCGGGCAGGCGCCCTTGCCAGCCCAGTTGTCCGGCAAATCGTAGCGCGGGATAATGACGTCCAAGCCTGCTGTACTCCCCAAACCGAACTGTGACGCGGGCGGTGGTCGAGCTACCGCGTCTACTCGTACTTAAGGGCCGTCACCGGCACGAGCGTCGCCGCCCGTAGCGCCGGGTATAGCCCCGAGATCAAACCAATCAACGTGGCGAACACCACCGAGAAAATCGGCAGCCAGGTGGGCGTAAACACGGCCGAGGTCGGCGGGGGCGTGCCGTTCTGCCCCGCTTGGGCGGTCAGATAGGCGACGGCCAACACGTTGATCACCTGGCCGGCGGTCCAGCCCAGCGCCACGCCGCCCAGCCCGCCGATAAAGCCGATGCCGGCCGCCTCGCCCAGGAACACGCTCAGCACATCGCGGTTAGTGGCGCCCACCGCCTTCATCAAACCGATCTCGCGGGTGCGCTCTAGGATCGCCATGGCCATGGTGTTGGCGATGCCGATGGCCGCCACGAGCAGGGCGATGGCCCCCACCCCGCCAAACACTACCTGCAGCACCACGTAGAAGCTGTTGATGCCCTCCACGAACGACTGCGGCGTAAAGGCCTGGAACCCCAGGCCAGTGATCGATTCGGCCACATCGAGCACCTGATCGATGTCCTGCACCTTCACCACTGCGTTGTTGTAGCCGTCCTTTGGCCGATTGATGCGCTTGCCGAGAAACCACTCGTTGAACGAGGTGACGTCGGCCAGCGACATATAGATGCTGTAGTCCGGCTCGGCGCGCGTCTCGGCGATGATGCCCACCACCAGCACCTGCACCACCTTACGAATCTCGACGCCGTCGCTGGAGTACTTGATCAGCGTCAGCTTGATGGTCTGATTCAACAGGTCGGGCGGCTCGGGCGGCGGCTGCCCCGGCCGGTAGTGCGGATCGTAGAATTGCAGCGGCACATTCACGCCAATGACGGCCGTGCCCTTGGCCAGATCGAGCTTGCCGGCCTGGGCCTTGACGCCCAGGCTGCCCACATCCGTCGTGCCCATGCCGATGATCGAGCCGTAGCCTTCCATTCGCCCAAAGTTGAGGATCGCGCCGCCGTTCAGCCAATCGCGCGGGATGACGGCAATGACGCCTGGCAGCGCGGCAAACTGCGCCAGCGCGTCGTCGTTGAGCGGCGCGACAATGCCAGGGCCGTCGCCGGGCCGACCGCCGCCGCCGCTGCTGAAGACCACACCACCCCCGCCCCCGCCGTCGCCATAGCTGGGGTTGACGTCAATGCGCGTCAGGTCGCCGATGCTGCCCAACTGCTCGTTGGCGTTGCGCTGCAAGCCCACGCCCAGCGACACCAGCACCACCACCGCCGCCACGCCGATGACGACGCCCACCGCCGTCAGGGCCACGCGCGCCTTGCGGCGGCCGAGATTTTCAAAGATCAGGGCCAGTAAGTCGAATAATCCCATCTCAACACCTTAGCCGACTGGCGCCACGGTTGTCATCCAAACCGTATCCTAACGTATTCTACTACCGAATGGGTCCAGGCCTTTCGGCCCGAGTGGGACCGGCACGGCCGTGACTTCGATGCCGCCGCCCCCGTCGCTTGGCCGCCCGCCGCCGTCGTCAGGGAACAGGCAGCAATCGTCGCCGCCACCACCACCGCCGTTGTCGATCGGCGCGCCGCTGTCCAGGCCAAACAGCCCCTTGAGGAAGCGCATGACCTTATCCCAGAACGTCTCCGGCTCCGGGGGCGGCGGTTCAATTGGCCCGCCACCACCGTCACCGGGGTCAATCGGGGCGCTCTCAATCACTTCCACCGTCACCGTGTCGGTGATCGTGCGCTGCTGGTTGAAGTCGTCGGTGTAGTCCACCGTGATCTCCAGTTCCAGCGGGCCGGCCACCTCGGGGAAGACGGTGGCGTCGAGCGTGAAGAAGCCGCCCGGGTCGAGGTTGCCGATCAGGATAATGTTGTTGGCGAAGGTCACGCCGTCCACGGCGGCCGTCACGCGCATGTTGCCCAGCACGCTGGTCTTGCGCCCCAAGTTGACGATCTGCACCGGCAAGATGTTGGGCTGGAAGGTGAAGAACGGCCCCGGGTCGCGGTATAGGCTCACATCGACTTGCGGCAGTTCATACACCAGCAGCGTGATCACCTGGTCGTCTTTGTAGCTGCCGCTATCGGCGGAGTAGATGAAGGAGAACTGCATCGGGTAGGCGCCGGCGGCAGTGGTGGCGTTCACCACAAAAGTCTGCTCGGCGCTGAAGGACGCGCCCCGCGCCAGGTCGCCCAGGCTCTGCACATTCGACGAGTCGATCGGCGCGAACTTTGAGAAGTCGCCGCCGCTACCCGCCACGCCGCCCGGCCCGGTGGGCGTGCCCTCGCCACCGCCGTCGGCCGCCGTGCCGCCGCCCGCAATCATGGTGATGCGGCGCGCGTCGGTGGCGCCCATGTTCTGAATGTCCAGGTGCAGCGTAAAGCGCGTGCCCGGCTGCAGCAACTCAACATCCGTCCGGTAGGCGGTGATGAGTAATTGCGGCCGCAGCACGACACGCTGGGTGGGGGTGGGCGTGGGCGTGCTGGTGGCGCTCACGCCGCCGCCACTTTGCGTCACCGGGAAGGTCAGGTTAAAGGTTTCGCTGTAGCTCTGCCCGTTGGCGTCGGTGTAGGCCACCGCCACCGCCAGCGTGGCGACTGCGTTGCCGGCAATTGAGCGGTTGGCCGTCAGCGGCTGATACAGCTTCTCGGTCTCGCCCGGCCCCAGGCTGCGCACCGCCCGCACCCCGCCGGTCACGCGCGGCGTAAAATCGCCCACCGGAAAGGTGACCACGATGTTGGTCGCGCCGCTTTGACCAGAGTTGAGGAAGGTCATCTCGAAGTCGAGATCGGTGCCGGGGGAGATGGTGGCGGAGCTAGCGCCGTACGAATTCACAGTGAGCAGCGGGCGCACGAAGGCCGTGGCCCCCGGCGTGCTGGTCGCACCGGTGACGGTCAGCGCGTTAGCCTGGGTGATGGGCGCCACCTCCGAGTTGGCATTGACCACCGTGACCCCGTAGCTGCCCGGGGCGAGGCCGGCCGGCACAATGACGGTCAGCACCGTGTCGCTCACGCGGCTGGTCGAAAGGGCCCCCACGCCCTCCACCACCACGATCGTGCCCTCCGGCCAGACTACGTTGCCGCCGTAGATCACCACATTAGTGCTCAGACCGTTGGAGACCGTGTTCGGCTGGAGCACAAAGTAGGGGTCTTCGGCGGCGCGCGCGCTGGGGGTGAAGACCACGCTCGCCACCAACATCACCAGCAGGCCAAAACTCAAGAGAAGCTGCAAGGGTTTTTTCATAGGGTCCATTGGGGGTTCAACTCAATCAGGTTGAGCCGCGCTCATTTCGAGCGCCAGGGCCTGTTCGTACTCGGCGGCCGTGACCACCTTGCCATCGACCAGGCGGATGGAGTGGGTGGCGAAGCGCACCAGGCGCGGGTCGTGCGTCACCATCAGCACGGTGCGCCCCTGGGCATGCAGTTCCGACAACAACTGGATGATGACCGCCCCGCTGCGCGTGTCGAGGTTGCCGGTCGGCTCGTCGGCCAAGATTAGCTGCGGGTCGTTGACCAGAGCGCGGGCAATCGCCACGCGCTGCTGCTGCCCGCCCGACAACTCGGTGGGCTTGTGGTAGGCCCGGTTCTCCAGGCCCACCTGGTGCAGCAGCGACTTGGCCCGCTCTAGCCGCAGGCGAGCCGACACATGCGCAAAGCGCATGGGAAAGGCCACGTTCTCGACGGCGGTCATGCTCGAAATCAGGTTGAACGACTGAAAAATAAAGCCGACCGTGCGCCGGCGGTAGACCGCCAGGGCGTTCTCGTCCAACTGGTCAATGGGTTGGCCGGCGACGTTAATGTGGCCGCTAGTCGGCCGGTCTAGCCCGCCGAGCAGGTAGAGCAGCGTGCTCTTGCCCGACCCCGACGGGCCGACAACAGCCGCGAAGGTGTGCGGCTCGACCGTCAGGTCCACGGCGGCCAGAGCGTGCACCGTCTCGCGGCCCATGACAAACGACTTGCGTAGGCCGGTGACCGTAATCAGAGGTTCAGTCATGCGCGCCGGCGACCCAGCTAGAAGAAGAACGGCTGCACGACGCTCAGGCCACTGAACAGGCTAAGCGCGACGGTTGGCGCCAGGCCGAGCACTAGCATGATAGCCAGCGCGATGAGAAGCCCTACCACCGTTTTGCCGCGCGACAGCCCGACCGAGGCGCGCACCCCCAGGTAGAGCAGGAGCACATACCACAGAGTGTAAATGTCCGTCCGGCTGAACAATTCGCCCAGGGCGGCGTACACCCAACCCGTGCCGACCGGCGCAAAACCGGTGAGGCCGGGGCTGGCCAGCAATTGGTGCTGCATCAACATATAGCCCACCCGCACCAGGTCGCGCAGGGCGAATGGCAAGCCGGCCCAGGCCACCACATTCAGCGCCCCGCCGGTGCTGTCGCGCCCGCCCAGCATGGTCAGCATCAGGTGCAGCAGCCCGCCCATGATCAGCCAGCCCACCCACACCCGCAGCACCGCCAGGATGCCCGGAAACACGTAGATGAAGACCGGCCCGGTGGCGGTCAGTTGCTGGGCCTGGAGGTACTGCGCCTGGTCCTCGGCGGACCAATATTGAAAGACGTCGGGCAGGTCTACCTGGCCGTTTTGCGCCGCTGTGATCTTGATCGGCCCGGCGACGGCCACGACCAACAGGTTGGTGATGGTGAGCACCAGCAGCGGCGTCAGCCAGGAGGCCCGCCCCAGCGCCGTGATTTTGGCCAAGGTTGCCCGGGGCCGCAGCAGCAGCGGAAAGAGCCAGTCGAAATAGAACCGGCGCGGGCGTTCTTCGATGGGCAGTGCGGTGGC
>JBBRZY010000084.1:0-10825 GCA_038252885.1 Anaerolineales bacterium
GCCGTGGCGGGCGTCAGCACCCGCAGATAACTCCAATAGCAGCGCGCAATCAAATCCTGGTAAGTGCCGGTGCCGTAATCTGGGCCGGGCACGCACGGCAAACTGCCCTGGGCCGGGTTGGTCTGCGTCACCGTCAACTGCCCGGTCGGCGTTTCGGCCGCCAGGTTCACCTCATAGCGCAGCAGCGTGTGCGTGCTGGCGTTGACCTTGTTAAAACCCAAATTGGCTTCCACCAGCATCACGTAGTCGGCCGCGCCGGGGCGCAGCGCCCCATCCCAGCCGTGCTCGGCCAGCACGGCCGCCGCTTCTGAGTCGCGCAGCCACACCGTCACATGCCGCTCGTCGAGCACCCGCAGCGCGCCTTGCAGCAAGCTGCCCAGCCGCGTGTAGATCAGTTGTCGAAACACGGCCTTCGCCATGTTGGGGATGAAGTCTTTGCGCTGCAGCCACCACTCGTAGCTCACGCCCTCGCCCGGCACCGGGTCGCGCGCCGCCCGCATTTGGGCGATGACGTTGTCGGCCGTCACGCGCCCCGGCAAGCCGCTCACGCGCACCGGGCCGGTCGCCTCCAGCAGAAACCGCAGCGCCGTCTGATCAATGGCAATCACGCCGTCAAACGTGTGCGGGTCGCTGGCGGTGAACAGCCGTTCGGCCACTTGCGCTGCCGTCGGAAAGTCCGGCGACCAGTTGGCATCGCGGAAGTACCAGATCGGCGCGGCCTGGTATAGGCCCAGCGGCTCGGGCGGCGGTTCGCCGGTGTTCGGGTCGTCGTCCGCCACGGCGTCGGCGACGCCATCCGAGTTGGCATCGTCCACCTTGAAGGTGTCGCCCAGTGCCAGGCCGGTCACGCGCCCCAGCGACACCGTCATCGTGCCGGCGGCCGTCAGGTAGCCGCCGGTTGGGCGCAGCTCATCCTCGTTCTGCACCAGCACCAGGAAGGTCTTCGGCCCGGTCAGGCCCAGCACCTCGGGCGCCAGCCGCGCCAACGCGCGCACCTCCGCGCCCTTGCCCAGCAGCCCAAACAGCGGCCAGATCCACCACACGGCAAACAGCGCCACCGCCGCGGCCAGGCCAAGGCGTACCCGGCGCTGTCGCAAAAGCTGTTGGATGAAAGCCTTAGTTTTGGTGAATGACTTGGGAATCACGGTCGCAAGAATAGACGTAGTGGGGCCAATCGCGAGTATAACACACCGACCTGGCCGCCCTCCGCCGCGCACATTATGTTCACCTGACGCCCGGCCAAAGCGCGCCACCGGCCGTTTCTTTTTCCCTTTCTCGATCGCATTCAATCCTTTTGCGCTTTTCGCACGCCCTGGCCCCGCTACCGCCCGCTTTTCCCGCAAAATCAGCCCCGCCCGGCGCTATCGGCCTGGTGCAGAAGTGGTAAAATTGACCGTCCATTCCTGGCTGGCCGGCCCTGATCGCCGGAGCCGGTCTAGAGCCACGTTTGACATCACACGCTGCCCTGGCGCAGCGTGGCCGCCGCGGGTAATGCCCCGACCGGCCGCTTTTCCCTCGGTGAGGTTGGCTGCGCCCGCCGCCCATTGGCGTCCCGGCGCAGATACAGTTACAGACTATCAGGAGCAAACCGGTTGAATCAAAACCGAACTCAGCGTTACTTGCAGGCGCTCATCGTGCTGGCCGGAGCCTTTGTCGGCAACAGCATTGGCGCCCTGGTCGATCAAACCGCCGCCGCCACCATCGACGTGGAATTGGTGGCCGCCTTTCAGCGCTGCGGCTACTGCCTGGAAGCCGGCGTCCCGCTGCTGTCCGAGCTAATCCGCGTCAACCGCTGGACCATCATCGGCACCCTCGGGGGGTTGGCGCTGGGCCTGCTCTTCGCGCTCGGCGTCCGCTGGTACTTCCGCGACCGTTCCGCCGGCCCCAAGCGCCGGCTGTCCGGCTTTCGGCAGGCCTCCGAACTGGCGCGCTTCAGCCAGGCCCTGACCGACACGCTCGACCCGCAGCGCATCCTCGCCCAACTGCACACCGAAGTGCTGCACGTCACCGGGGCCGACTGCGGCAGCAGCTTCTTGCTTGACCCCACCTCGCCCGAGCACCGCGTGGCCCTGCGCGTGGGCGAGGGCTTGGAGCTTCAGCGCCTGAACCCCATGGAAGCCGAAGCGGTCGTCAGCGGCCGCAGCCGCAGCGTGCAAGACTTCGAGGCCGAGGGCGAGCCGCCGCCGCACGTGGGCATTCGCTCGGCGCTGCTCGTGCCGATCACGCATGAAGAGAACGCCATCGGCCTGATCCACCTGCACAGCCAACAGCCGGGCACGTTCGACAGCGAGTTCATGGACTATGTGCAAGTGCTGGCGGCGCAGGCCGCCGTCGCCATTCATAACGCCCAGCGCTATGAAGAGCAGTCGCGCCGCAGCGAGGCGCTGCGCCAGCGCGTCAACCAGCTTCAGCAGCTTTCGCAAATCCCCAACACCGTGCGGGTCGATCGGCCGCTGGCCGCCAACCTCGAGTCCATCGCGCAGACCATGCAAGACACGGCCGGCTTCGGATTCGTGTTGGTCGGCGTCTATCAGCCGGCCGGCAACCACTTGGCCCTGGCCGCCGCCGTGGGCCTCGCCCCGGAGGTCGTCGAGCGCCTGGCGCACCAGCCCGTGCCGTGGGAGCGCCTCCAGCCGTTCTTGCGGGAGGAGTTCCGCAGCAACCGCGTCTTCCTGGTGCCGCACGCCCAGACCGGCGCAGTCTACCAGGCGCTAGACCTCGACCAGCCGCGCGCGGCCGCCGCGCACCTCGCCGGCCACTGGCACCCCGACGACCTGCTGCTGGTGCCGCTCTACGGCTCGCGCGGCGAGATCGACGGCCTGCTCAGCCTCAACGCCCCGCGCGACCCCGAAACGCCGCAGGGCCTGGTGCTGGAGATGCTCGAAGTCTTCGCCAGCCAGACGACGCTGGCGATTGAGAATGCCCAGGCGCTGACGCAAGCCGAAGATCGCCTGACCGAGAGCCAGGGCCGCGCCGTGCAGTTGGGCGCGCTCACCGAAGTCTCGGGCGCCATCGTCGGCACGCTGCGGGTGGCCGAGGTCATCCCGCTGGCGCTCGACCAACTGCGCCGCCTGCTCCCCTACGACAGCGCCACCTTCTGGAAGCGCGACCTGAACGATAACCGCTGGCAGCTCAGCGGCGCGCGCAGCTCACACGAAGACCCCGAGCGCGTGGTCCAGCGCGCCGAGCGCTCGCAGCCCACGCTCTTCACCGAAATTTCGGCCACGCGCGGTGTGCTGTTCGTGCCCGACGTCACCCGCGACCCGCGCTTCAGCTTCAAAGAAGCCAGCAGCATGCGCTCATGGATGGGCGTGCCGGTGCTCAGCCAGGGTGAAGTCGTCGGCGTGCTGGTGCTCGAAAAGGCCGAGGACAATTTCTACACGGCGGCCCAGGCCCCACTGGCGCTGGCCTTCGCCAGCCGGCTGGCCGTGGCGCTCGACAATGCCCGTCAGTACGAAGAGAGCGTCGGCCACGCCCAGGAGTTGGAAGAAGAAAATACGCGCCGCGCGGTCGAAGGCGAGCGGCGCGCCCAGCGCCTGACGCTGCTCAACCGCATCGCCGGCGACCTGAGCGCCGCCCGCGACCAGGCCGCCGTGCTGCACGCCACGCTGCAAACACTGCGCGAGGCGCTCGGGGCCGACTTCGCCGCCGGGGTGCTGTTCGAGACCGAAGTGGCGCACGCCGAGCCCTATGTGCTGGCCCAGGCGCGGCTGCCCGCCGGCCCTAGCGCCCCCCTGCCCCTCACCGACAACCCCCTGCTCGAACGCCTGCTGGGCGCGTCTGCGCCGCTGCTGGTCGAGGTCGAGCGCGCCGCGCTGGATGCGAGCCTGCTGCGTGCCGAATCGTTGGCCTGGGTCGGGCCGGCGTTGGGCGCGGCCATGTTCCTGCCGCTCGAAGCCGAAGGCCGCCTGGCCGGCCTGATTGGTTTGGGCCAGTCTACCGGCCGCCGCTTTGCCCCCGCCGATCTCGATTTGGCCTGGGCCGTCGCACAGCAAGCCCTCATGGCGCTGCAAAACATTCGCCTGCGCGAGCGCACCCAAGAGCAGGCCGTCGCCAACCAGATGGTGCGCGCCCTCAGCCGCGTGGCCGACCGGGCCGAGCTGTACGCCACCCTGCGCGAGCAGTTGAGCAGCGTGGCCGGTCTGCCGCACTTCACGCTGGCGCTGTACGACGAAGCCCGCAATCACGCCACCTTCCCCGTCATCGTCGCAAGCCCAGCCGGCCAAACCGCCGACCTGGCCGCGCGCCCGCCGGTCGGGCTGGTGCGCCACCTGGTGCAAACCCGCCAGCCCGTTCGCCTCGCCGGCGACCTGACCGCCGCCGCGCAGGCCCAGGCCATTGACCTTAGCGGCGCGCAGCCGCTGGTGCGCGAGGGCGCGGCTCCTGCCACCGCCTACCTGGGCGTGCCGCTGCTGTTGGGTGAGCACGTCGTCGGGGCGCTCATCGCCCACAGCGCCGACGAGGCCGCCACCTTCACCGACCGGCAAGAGCGCCTGTTGGCCGCCGCCGCCGGGCAAACCGCCGTGGCGCTCGACAACTTGCAGCTTTACGAACAGGCGCGCCAGGGCTTGGCCGTCTCGCAGGCGCGCACCACCGAGCTGGAAGCGCTGGCCGAGACCACCGTCGCCCTGGGGACCACGCTGCGCGTCAGCGACCTCGTCAGCGTCGCGCTCGACCAGTTGCAGCGCCTGCTGCCCTACGCCCGCGCCATCGTCTGGCTGCGCAACCCGCAGGCCCGCGCCCGCCGCCGCAGTGTCAACGAGTGGCAACCCGCCGCCACGCGCCACTTCACCACTGAGCGCCTGGCCGACCGCCTAACGCTTACCGCTGGCAGCCCGCTCGGCGACCTGATCAGCACGCGCCGCGTAGGCCTGGTGGCCGATACTGGCCGTGACACCCGCTTTGGCGGCGCGGCCCGCTCCTGGCTCGGCCTGCCGCTCACCAGTGGCGAAGATGTGGTGGGGCTGATCGAGCTCGAGTCGCCCACGGCCGGCGGCTACACCAGCCAGCACGCGCCGCTGGCCCAGGCCTTCGCCAACCGCGCCAGCGTGGCGCTGGAGAACGCGCGCCAATACGAAGCCAGCCTGGAGCGGGCGCAAGCGCTCGACGACCAGTCCCGCCGGTTGACGCAGCTTAACCAGGCCGCGCTCACCCTCGGCGGCAGCCTCGACCTCGACGCGCAGTTGACCTCTGCCGCGCGCCTGCTGGCCGAAACGCTAGCCGCCGATCAAGTGCAGTTGATTCTCTGGGCCGCCGATGGCCGCCTGACGCAGACGACCGTGTGGCCCACCACCGCCGCCGCCCCCGCGCCCGCCGCGCTGGCCGCCGCCGCCCCACTGTGGGAGCGCGTGCGGTCCACCCCCAACCCGCTGCCGCTGACTGAGTTGCGCGGCGAGCAAGGCGTACCGGCCGACCAACTGGCCTGGCTGGGCGCGAACGCCGCCAACGGCCTGGTGCTGCCGCTGACCGCCAACGGCCAGACGTTGGGCGTGGCCGCTGTCAGTTGGGCTGCTGAACCGGCCGAGGCCGCACACACCTACACCGTAGCCGAGGTCGAGGCCGCGCAGAGCATGGCCCGCCTGGCCGCCGCCGCCCTGGCCGAGGCCGCCCAATACGAGTACACCCACGGCCGCCTGAGCGAGCAGGCCACCATCAACCTCATCAGCCGCGCCGTCAGCCAGGCGCTCGACCTGCCGCACCTGGTTGAAGTATTGCGCGCACAAGTAGACGCCTGGCTCAAGCCGGCCCACCTGTCACTGGCGTTGTACGACGCCGCGCGGCACGCGGTCAGCTTCCCGCTCGCGGTCGTCAACGGCCAGCCGCAGACACTGCCGGCGGGCGCGCCCGACCCGCTGCTGCATCACATCCTCACCACCCAACAGCCGCTGTTGCTGACCGGCGACGTCGCCGCGCATCTGCGCGACCTGGGCCTGCCGGCCGAGGCGCTCGGCGTCCGGCGCAGCTTCTTGGGCGTGCCGCTCAAGCTGAATGAAACCCTGCTGGGCGTGCTCACCCTGGCCGACCCGGCCCGCGCCGAGCAGTTGACCGAAAGCCATCAGCGCGTGCTCAGCGCGGTGGCCCTGCAAGTGGGCATCACGTTCGACAACGCCCGCCAGCACGCCGAGGGTCTGGCCCGCGTGGCCGCGCTGGACGAGCGCGCCCAACGGCTGGCCTGGCTGCAGCACGTTAGCGCAGAGCTGAACAACGCCGCCGACCCGGCCCAGATCGTCAGCCTGGCGCTCAAGCACCTGGGCGAAATTCTGCCGGGCGATCAGGCCGGCGCGCTGCTGTTCGACGAAACCCAGGGCGGCGCGGCCAGCGCCCAACGGTATGGCCGGCCCGCCACGGAGGGTGACACGGCCGAGACCGACGCCCCGCCCGCCCGCGTGGCCGTCGCCGGGCACCCGCTGATCGAGCGTCTGCTGCCGCGCCTGCGAGCCAGCAGCGCGCCGGTGTTCATTGACGACCTGAACGCCGAGCAGGGCCTCACGCCCGCCGACTCGGCCTGGATTGGCCCGGACACCCGCGCCGCCACCTTCGTGCCGCTGACCTTCAACGAGCAAGTGATGGGCGTGGTAGGGCTGGGCCGCACCGGCCTGGGCCCCAAGCTCACGCCGCTGCAAGCCGAGCTGGCCGCCGCCGTCGCCCAGCAGGCCGCGCTCGCCATCAGCAACGCGCGCGCACACGCCGGCGATCAGCGCCGCGTGACCAGCGAGCGCGATGCCATTCAAGTCCGCCTGACCGGCGAGCGTGACGCCCTGCAAGCCAGCCTGACGGGCGAGTTGGCCACGACGCGCGAACGTCTGACCGGCGAGCGCGACGCGCTGCAAGCCCGCCTGACGGGCGAGTTGGCCGAGACACGCCAGCGCCTGGGCGGCGAGTTAGAGCAAACGCAGCAGCGCCTGAGCGAGCAAGCCACCGCCGGCCTCATCAGCCGCGCCATCAGCCCGGCGCTGGACGTGCGCCAATTGGCCGACCTGCTGCGCGAGCAGATCGAGGCCTGGCTGCGGCCCGGCCAATTGTGGCTGGCGCTGTACGACGCCGCCCATCATGAAATCAGCTTCCCGCTGGCGCTGCAAGGCGGCCAGGTTATTACCCTGCCCACGCAAGCGCCCAGCCCCCTGCTCCATCACTTGCTCAGCAGCCAACAGCCGCTGCTGCTCACCGGCGACACCGCCGCGCAATTGCTTGCACTGGGCCTGCCGGCCGAGTCACTCGGCACGGCCCAGGCCTATCTCGGCGTGCCGCTGCGGTTGAACGATTCGGTGTTGGGTGTGCTGGCCGTGGCCGACCCGGTCCGCGGCGAAGCCTTGACCGACAGCCAGCAGCGCATCTTGACCACCGTTGCGCTGCAAGTCGCCATCACCCTTGAGAACGCGCGCCTGTACGCCGAGGGCCTGGCCCGTGTGGCCGCGCTGGACGAGCGCTCGCAGCGGCTGGCCTGGCTGCAAGCCGTCAGCGCCGAGTTGAGCGCCTCGCTCGACCTGCCGCAAATCTTGGGCACCGCCCTCCACCAACTGGCCGAGGTGCTGCTGGCCGATCAGGCCGGCGCGCTGCTGTACGACGAAACCCCCGGCGCGCCTGCCACGGCGCAGTTGGTCGCTCACCTCCCCAACGAGAACGCCGCCAAGCTGCTCGCGCCGCAGCCGCTGGCCGGCCACCCGCTGTTCGAGCGCCTGGCCGAAACTGCGCGCCCCGTGGCGCTCGACGACCTGCCCGCCGAAAAACTCATCCGCCCTGAGCACACCGGCTGGGTGGGTTTTGAACTGCGCTCGGCCCTGTTCGTCCCGCTGACGGCCAACGGCCGCCCGGTCGGTCTGTTGGGTTTCGGCAGCACCCAGGCCCGCGCCTGGTCCACCGCCGAGCTAGAGTTGGCCGCCGGCGCCGCGGCCCAGGCCGGGCTGGCCGCCGCCAACGGCCGCCGCTACGCCGAGGTGCAAACCCGGCTGGCCGAGCAGACCACCCTCAGCCAGGTGCTGCGCGCCCTCAGCCAGGCCGGCGACGTGGGCCAATTGGTCGAAGTGTTGCGCGCGCGATTGGCCGGCTGGACCGGCGCGGACAACGTCTACCTGGCTCTGTTCGACGACAGCCGCAACGAGGTCACCCTGCCGCTGCTAGTCGAGAGCGGCCGCGCGCGCGAGGTGGCCGCCTTCGCCCCCGGCGGGCTGCTGCGCCATGTGCTGCAAACCCGCCACGCCCTGCGGCTGGCCGGCGACCTGACCCAGCAGAGCCGCGAGTTGGGCCTGCCGCTCGACTTCGCCACCCAGCGCCCACCGCGCTGGTCTGGCGCGGAAGGCGAAGTGCTTACCGCCGCCGTCTACCTGGCCCTGCCCATCCTGTTGGGCGAGAAGGTGCTGGGCGTGCTGGCCGTCGAAGCCAACGCGCCCGACGCCGTCTTTAGCGAGGCGCACGAACGGCTGCTCAGCGTCATTGCCGCGCAGACCGCCGTGGTGCTCGACAACAGCCGCTTGTACGCGCAGACCCGCCAGGCCCTCAGCGCCGCGCAGGAGCGCGTGGCCCAGCTTGAATCCTTAACGACCGCCCTCAGCCACGTCGCCTCGGTGCTCTACAGCGAAGACGTCGTCAGCGTGGCGCTCGAGCAGTTCCGGCGCGTGCTGCCCTACGACCACGCCACCTTCTGGCAGCGTGAGGCCACCGCCGGCTCCGGGCGCGATATGCGCTGGCGCTTGGCCGGCACGCGCGGCTACCCCGAGGCCGAGGCGCGCCAGGCCTTTGGCTTAGACAACACCTATCAAACCCTGTTCGGTGAGTTGGTCGTCGGCCGCCGCCCCTTGCTGGTGGCCGACACCAGCCGCGACGCGCGCTTTGGCGCGGGCCAGCCGGTCAGCCCGCGCACCTGGCTGGGCGTGCCGCTCGTCACCCAGGGCGACGTCATCGGCATCCTGGTGCTCGAGAAGCTCCAGCCCGACGCCTACGCAGCCGCCCAGGTGCCGGCCGCCATGATCCTGGCCAACCGGGTGACGGCCGTGCTGACCAATGCCCGCCAGTTCGAGGAGAACGCCACCCGCGCCCTCGAGCTAGACGAGCGCACCCGCCGCCTGGCCTTCCTCAACCGCTTCGGCGCCGAGCTGGCCAACAACCTCGACCTGGGCAGCCTGATGCGGCTGACGCTCAAGGCCATGACCGAAGCCATGGGGCTCGAGCAGGCCACCGGCGCGGTCTTCGACGAAACCCGCAGCGCGCTGCTGGCGCTGGAGCACTACCCTGAGCCCGCCGCCGGCCCGCGCACCGGCCGCGCCGCGCTGCCCGGCAACTTCCTGCTCGAACGCTTGCAGGAGGCCCCGGCCCCCATCACGCTCGAAGACTTGGGCGCGTCTGAAACGCACCCGCGCTTGCTGCGCCAGGCCGACTGGATCGGCCAGGAAGTCGGCGCGGCCATGTTCGTGCCGCTGGTCAACAACGGCAGCCTGATCGGACTGGTGGGCCTGGGCCAAAGCGAGGCCGGCCGCCACTTCACCCCCGGCGAAACCGAGTTGGGCATGGCGCTGGCCAACCAGGCCGCCGCCGCCTTCAACCAGGCCCGCCTGTACGAGCGCGCCCAGCAGCGCCTGGCCGAGCAAGCCAGCATCAACCAAATGAGCCGCGCCCTGGCCCGCGCCGTCGACCTGCGCGCCCTCGGTGAGCAATTGCGCCAGCAGATCGAAGCCTGGGTGGATGCCGAGAGCGTCTACCTGGCCGTCTACGACGAAGACCGCAACGAGGTCAGCTTCCCGCTGTCCATCGCGCACGATCAGCCCGTGGGCCTGGCCCCGCGCGCGCCCAGCGGCCTGGTGCGCCACCTGCTCCAGCGCCGCCAGCCGCTGCGCCTCAACGGCGAGATCACACAGCAGCTTAAGGATCAGGGCCTCTTCACCACCGGCCTGAGCGCCGCCGTCGGGCTCGAAGATGTGGCCGCCTTCACCTCCTACTTGGCCGTGCCGCTCGTCACCGGCGAGCGCGTGGCCGGGGCCGTGCTGCTGGGTGGCCCGCGCCGCGCCGAAGCCTTCGACGAAAGCCACGAGCGCATCCTCAGCGCCGTCGGCGCGCAGTTGGCCGCCGCCCTCGATCACACGCGCCAGTTCGAGCAGACGCGCGAGATCACCGTCGCCTCGCAGTCGCGCGCGGCGCAGCTGAGCGTGCTCACCGACGTCTCGAGCGTCATCGCCTCCGGTCTGCGCACCGAGCAAGTAGTGGCGCTGACGCTGGAGCAATTGCAGCGCGTGCTGCCCTACGACCGCGTCACCTTCTGGCGGCGCGAGCCGGCCGTGGCCGGGCAGCCCGCCCGCTGGCGGCCCACCGCCCAGCGCGGCGGCGCCGACGACCTGGCCGCCACACCCGCCGAGGAACTGAACAACCCGCAGCAGTCGCCGCTGGCCGAACTGCTGGCCGGCCGCACCAGCCTGGTGGTGGCCGACACCACGCACGACCCGCGCTTTAGCCGTCCCGGCGCGTGGCTCGGCCTGCCGCTGCTGCACCAGGGCGAAGTGCTGGCGCTATTGAGTCTCGATCAGAACGAGGCCAACAGCTACACCGCCGCGCAGCTGCCGCTGGCCCAGGCCTTTGGCAGCCAGGCCGCCGTGGCCCTCGCCAACGTCGGCCTCTACGAAGACAGCCTGCGCCGCGCCGCCGAGCTTGATACGCGCACGGCCCTCCTCAACCGCGTCTCAGCCGCGCTCAACAGCACGCTCGAGCCGGCCGAGTTGTTCCACACCGCGCTGTCAGCGCTGGCCCAGGCGCTCGACCTCGACCAGGCCGCCGTCATCGTCTTCGACGAGAGCCGCGCCGCCGGCCGTCTGCGCCCGCTGGTGCACTACCCCGCCACCGA
>JBBRZY010000085.1:0-10691 GCA_038252885.1 Anaerolineales bacterium
GCCAGGGTCAAGGTGCCGGCCTTCTCGCTGATCACCCGGTATTGCCCGGTCTGTGTCAGCGGCGGGTAGCCTTCAACACTAAAGCGGCCTCGGTCGAAGGTCCATTCTAAATAGCTGCCGTGGCCGTCGCCGAAGTCCTCGCCGTGCGACCACGCGCCCTGAATGAACTGCTCGCCCGCGCCCATCGGCCGCAGCGTGGCGCAGGCCAGGCTGGCCGCCAGCAGCGCCGCTAGCACAACCCGCACGGGCAGGGGGATCAGGCGGCGCACTAGTTGGCGTGGGCTCGGTCGAGGTGCTGCAGATCGAGCTTGAGCCAGTCGCCGCTGTCGGTGTGCACGGCGTAGGGCAGCGTCACTTCGAGCGCCCCGCCGCACTCTACGCAGTTCATCGGCTGCGGTGGTTTGACCTCCGCGACCGAGTTTTCCAGGTCGATGACGCGGTAAAACATCACCACGCCCGCCCAAGCGCGCCAGAACGAGGCATAGCCTGCCCCGCACTGATCGCAGGCGCAAACCGTATAGACGACCATCGAGCCATCCCTGTGGTGTGCCATGCTGATATCCAATTGTGTTTGCCGGTGTGCTTCCTAAGATAAGCCCAACGGCGATTCTTGCCAACTTCTAACTTGCCAGATTTTCCGGGGTACCCTTCGGCTATAATTCCGACTAAGCCTATGCCTAACCGTCTAGCTCTCGAAACCTCGCCCTATTTACTGCAGCACCAGCACAATCCAGTGGATTGGTACGCCTGGGGGCCGGAAGCGCTCGGCCGCGCCCAAGCCGAAGATAAGCCGATCTTTCTCTCGATTGGCTATGCCGCCTGTCACTGGTGCCATGTGATGGAGCACGAGTCGTTTGAAGACCCGGCCACCGCCGCGCTGATGAACGCCAATTTTGTCTGCATCAAGGTCGACCGCGAGGAGCGCCCCGACCTCGACTCGATCTACATGCAGGCGGTGGTCGCGCTGACCGGCCACGGCGGCTGGCCGATGAGCGTGTTCCTCACATCCGACGGCGCGCCGTTTTACGGCGGCACCTACTACCCGCCCACACCCGCGCATGGCCTGCCCGCCTTCCGGCAGGTGCTGAGCGGCATCGCCGACGCCTGGCTCAACCGGCGCGAAACGGTCGTAAGCGGCGCGGCCGATGTGTTAACCCACGTGCGCCAGGGCGAATTGCTCGGCCTGCCGCCCGCCGCCGAAGCCCTCTCGCTTGAGACGGTGAAGGCCGCCACGCAGGGCCTGTGGCGCACCTTCGACTGGAACCATCACGGCTGGGGCGGCGCGCCCAAATTTCCGCAGCCGATGGCGCTGGAGTTCTTGCTGCGGGCGCACACGCTCACCGGCCAGGCCACGCCGTTGGAGTTGGCGACCAAGACGCTGACCTCGATGGCGCGCGGTGGCATGTACGATCAACTCGGCGACGGATTTCACCGCTACGCCACCGACGCCATCTGGCTGGTGCCGCACTTCGAGAAGATGCTGTACGACAACGCGCAGTTGGCGCGGGTGTACCTGCACGCCTACCAGGTGACGGGAGATGCCGACTATCGGCGCGTGGTCGAAGAAGTGCTCGACTATGTGCTGCGCGAGATGACCGACCCGGCCGGCGGCTTCTACTCGACCCAAGACGCTGACTCGGAAGGCCACGAGGGCAAGTTCTTCGTCTGGGCCGAGGCCGAGCTAGACGCCGCCCTGGGGGCCGACGCGGCGCTGTTCAAGGCGGCCAACGGCGTGAGGGCCGGCGGCAACTTTGAGGGGCAGAGCATTCTATTTGCCGCCGCCGACGCCGACGACCTAGCGCAGCGCTTCAAGCTGCCGGAGGCCGAGGTGCTAACCCGGCTGGCCGCCGCCCGCGCCACGTTGTTTGCCTTGCGCGAGCAGCGCGTGCACCCCGGCCGCGACGACAAGGTGCTGGCCGGCTGGAACGGGCTGATGCTGGCCGCCATGGCGGAAGCCGCCCGCGTGCTCGACCGGGCCGACTATCGCGCGGCGGCGGTGGCGAACGCGGCCTTCGCGCTGGGCACGCTGCGCCGGGCGGATGGCCGGTTGTATCGAACGTGGCGCAACGGCCAGGCGCGGCTGAACGGCTACCTGGAAGACTACGCCAATCTGGCCGAGGGCTTGTTGGCGCTGTATGAAACCACCTTCGACGCGCAGTATTACACTGCCGCCGAGGCGCTGATGGATGCCGCCCTCGAGCACTTCGGTGACCCGCGCGGCGGCTTCTTCGACACCAGTGACGATCACGAGCAATTGGTGACGCGCCCGAAGGACATTCAGGACAACGCGACGCCGTCCGGCAACGGCATGGCCGTGACGGTGCTGCTCAAGCTGGCGGCCTACAGCGGCGACGCGCGCTACGCAGAGGCGGCCGACGAGGCGTTGACCAGCGTGCAGCCGGTGCTGGCGCAGTACCCGACCGGCTTTGCCCAATGGCTGATCGCGGCCACCTTCCGCCTGGGCCAGGCGCGCGAAGTGGCATTGGTGGGGGAGGCCGGCGACCCCGGCCTGGAGGCGCTGCTGGCGGTGGCCTTTGGCACGTATCGGCCGTTTCAGGTAGTGGCGCTCAAGGCCCCCGGCGCGGCCTCGCCCATTCCGCTGCTGGCGGGGCGCGAGGCGGTGGGCGGGCTTGCCACCGCCGCCGTGTGCTATAACTTTACCTGCCGCTTGCCGGTGACCGACCCGCAGGCGCTGCGCGCCCAACTGGAAGCGCCGCCCGACCCGGCCTAGGCGCAACGCCTCATGTGCGCCGGGGTTTGCCACCCCTATACTGTGCTGGTGCCGTGTACCGGCTTATTGCCCGCCGGGAGAGTGACCCATGGATGAGCTAACCACTCCGCCCACGCCCGCCCGCCCGCGCTTGCGCCGCTTGAGCTTGATCGGCGCGGCCATTGCTGTGGCGCTGCTGATGCTCTGGATGGTGCTGAGCGCGGCCAGCACCCCGGCCTGGGCCAGCGGCGGCTACGGCATCATCCAGACCTATGCCAACCCCACGCCGCTGCCGACCCCCAGCGTGGGCGGCGAGGAATTTGGCTCGGACCTGGCCTACCTGCCCGGCAGCAACCAGTTGATCGTTGGCGCGCGCAGCGACCAAATCACAACCGCCGTCGTCGGCCGGGCCTTCATCCTCAACGCCACCTCCGGCGCGGTGCAGCACATTCTGACAGCGCCGGATCCCAAGCAGGGCGATCAGTTCGGTTTTTCGGTCAGCGCCGCCCTCACGGCGGTGGTGGTCGGCGCGCCCAAGACCGATGTCAGCGGCATTACCACCAACGATGGCGCGGTCTACCTGTTTGACTCGACGACCGGCGGGCTCGTGTTCGCCTATCCCAATCCGTTCCCGGCCTCTAACGACCAGTTTGGCGCTGCAGTCGCTATCATCAGTAACACTATCGTTGTGGGTGTACCGCTATTAAACGGTGGCATGACCTTCTCCGACCGTGGCCGCGTTTATTTGTGCAGCATTGAAGACGGCAACTGCCCGACGTGGATTGATAATCCGAACCCGGGGTCAGCCGGCAATGGTGACAACTTTGGCCTGTCGCTCGCGACCTTTCCGGGCGGCTTTGCGGTTGGCGCGCCGTTCGATGACAGCCACGGCACGGTCTATATCTATGCTTACAACGGCATGACCGCCACTGTCAGCCAGGTGATCTCACTCACGACAGTCGCCACCGGAGACGAGTTTGGCCGGGCATTGGCGCTGGTGGGAGACAAGCTGCTGATCGGCGCGGCGAACGACAATACGGGGGCCAACGACGCTGGGGTGGCCTATCTCTACGATCTAAGTGGCAACTTGCTGCACACTTTCACCAACCCGACCCCCAATACCAACGACCATTTTGGCGCGGCCGTCGGCGGCGATGCCAGCTTGATCTTCATCGGCGCGCCGGATGACGACCGGGGCGCGAGCGATGCCGGCGCGGTGCATTTGTATGACACCAGCACCTACAGCTTTACGCAAACGCTGGTGACCAATGCACCAACGGCCAATCAGAAATTTGGCTTTGCCATCGCGGCGCTGGGCGGCGAGTTTGTGGTCAGCGCGCTCAATGACAACTTGGGAGCCACGGCGGCCGGGGCGGTCTACCGGATCGGCATCCAGGTCAACCCACCCACACAGACGGCCACGGCTACGGCGACCGCCACGGCCACTGCGCCGGTGGCGCCGAATAGCGTCTTGCTGCCGCAAGTGCAGCGGCCTTAGGGCCAGCCGCGCGCCGGTCGGGTGCGATCGGCTATAATGCGCCCAACTAGCCGGGCAGCTCTGGTGGGGTCTCAGGACCCAGGCCGATGTTTCGTCGGCCCGGCACAGTTGCGGCCGTTGAAGTGAGAGCCAGATTGCATCTGGTAGCAGAGCTGCCCGGCTAAGCCATGAACATACTTAAAGCCTTGAACCGATTGGGTGGCCGCGAGCGCGGCCCGGCCGACCTGGCCCGCTGGCTGGGGCTGCCGGAAGCGGAGCTGCGCGCGTGGCTGGGCAACGCCCCCGGCTGGACGCGCGGCTTTGACTACACGCGCTTCACCATCCCCAAGCGGCGCGGCGGCACGCGCACGATTGACGCGCCGGGCGAGAAGCTCAAGGCGCTCCAGCGGCGGGTGCATCAACGGCTGCTGGCGGGGCTGAAGCTCTCGCGCGCGGCTACCGGCTTCGTGCGCGGCCGGTCCATCGTGGACAACGCGCGCCCGCACACCCAACGGGCCGTCGTGATCAACCTCGACCTGGCGGACTTCTTCCCGAGCATCAGCGAAGCGCGTGTGCAGGCGGCCTGGCGCGGGCTGGGCTGGAACGCGGACGCCGCCACCATCCTGACGCACATTTGCAGCCTAGATGGCCGTCTGCCACAGGGCGCGCCGACCTCGCCGGCCCTGAGCAACCTGGTCTGCCGCCACCTGGATGCGCGGCTGCTCGCATTGGCCCTGGCGCTGGACGGCGACTACACGCGCTACGCCGATGACCTGACGCTCTCGCTGCCGTCGCTGGGCCGCAACAAGCGGCGGCGGCCCGGCCCGCCGCGCTCTGGCCCCGGCGCGCGGCCCAAGCGCGCGTATCGGCGCACCGGCCACAGCCGCCGGGTGCTGACCCTGGTGCGCGAGATCATTGAGGCCGAGGGCTTCCAGATTCAGATGAAGAAAAAGGTGCGGCTGCAGCGCCCGCACCAGCGCCAGACGGCCACCGGGCTGGTGGTCAACCAGGTCGTCAACCTGCCGCGCAGCACGCGCCGGCTGATCCGGGCTATGCAGCACCGCGCCAAGTTGGGCCAACTCGATGAGAGCGGCCGGCGGCGCTTGCAAGGGCTTGAGAATTTGCAAAAGATGGTTATCAAACAACGCAACGCGAGTGGACGGTGAGATGAGCGAACAAGTTATTTACTCGATGATGAAGGTGGGCAAGATGTACCCGCCCACCAACAAAC
This sequence comes from Anaerolineales bacterium, assembly GCA_038252885.1. Lineage (GTDB taxonomy): Bacteria > Chloroflexota > Anaerolineae > Anaerolineales > UBA6663 > JADZEK01. Next base: position 5,419 of record JBBRZY010000085.1, read on the forward strand.
TGGTGCTGCGCGATATCTCGTTGTCGTTCTACTACGGCGCGAAGATCGGCGTGTTGGGCCTGAACGGCTCGGGCAAGAGCACGTTGTTACGCATCATGGCTGGGCTGGACCAGGAGTTCCTGGGCGAGACGGCCATGTCGAAAGGCTACACCACCGGCCTGCTGTCGCAAGAGCCGACGCTCGACCCCGCGAAGACGGTGCGGCAGGTGGTAGAAGAAGGCGTCCAGTACATCGTTGACGCGCTGGCCGAATATGAGCGCATTAATAACCAATTCGCTGAGCCTGACGCCGACTACGACGCGCTGCTGGCGGCCCAGGCCAAAGTGCAAGAAGCGCTAGACAAGCATGACGCCTGGAACCTCGACAGCCGGCTAGAGCTGGCGATGGACGCGCTGCGCTGCCCGCCGCCCGACACGCTCATCAAGGTACTGTCCGGCGGTGAGCGCCGCCGGGTGGCGCTGTGCCGCTTGCTGCTGCAAGAGCCCGACATCCTGCTGCTGGACGAGCCGACCAACCACCTCGACGCCGAGTCGGTGCATTGGTTGGAGCGCCATTTGCAGCAGTACGCCGGCACCGTCATCGCGGTCACGCACGACCGCTACTTCCTCGACAACGTGGCCGGCTGGATTCTGGAGCTGGACCGGGGCTACGGCATCCCGTGGAAGGGCAATTACTCGTCCTGGCTGGGCCAGAAGGCGGCCCGCCTGGCGAATGAAGAGAAGGCTGACAACCGCCGCCAGAAGACGCTGGAGCGCGAGTTGGAGTGGATTCGCATGTCGCCCAAGGCCCGCCAATCGAAGGGCAAGGCGCGCGTGACCGCCTATGAAGACCTGCTGAGCCAGGAAACTGAGAAGCGGCGCGAGGAACTGGAAATCTACATCCCGTCTGGCCCGCGCCTGGGTAACATCGTCATCCAGTGCCAGGACGTGAGCAAGGCCTTTGGCGACCGGCTGATCATTGACGGGCTGGACATGGACGTGCCGCCCGGCAGCCTGGTGGGCGTCATTGGCCCGAACGGCGCGGGCAAGACCACGCTGCTCAAGCTGATTGCGGGGGTGGAGAAGCCGGACGGCGGCCGGGTGCGCCTGGGCGACACGGTTAAGCTGGCATATGTCGAGCAGACGCGCGAGTCGCTCGACGGCGAGAAGAGTGTGTGGGAAGAAATCTCGGGCGGGGCCGACAACCTGATCTTGGGGCCGCGCAAGCTGAACTCACGCGCTTACGTCGCCAGCTTTAACTTCTTGGGCACCGACCAGCAGAAGAAAGTGGGCACGCTCTCGGGCGGCGAGCGCAACCGCGTGCTGCTGGCCAAGATGCTGAAAGAGGGCGCGAACGTCCTGTTGCTGGACGAACCGACCAACGACCTGGACGTGAACACGCTGCGGGCGCTGGAAGAGGCGCTGGAGGAGTTTGCCGGGTGCACGATCGTGGTCAGCCACGACCGCTGGTTTCTCGACCGCATCGCTACGCACATCCTGGCGTTTGAGGAAGACGGCAGCGTTAGCTGGCACCTGGGCAACTTTAGCGACTACGAGGACGACCGCCGCAAATTGCTGGGCCAGGCGGCCGACACGCCGCACCGCATCAAATACCGCAGTCTGACGCGTTAGGCAGGCCGGCTGGCCGCCGGCGGGGCGGCAGGGGGCGTTGAAGGGGGAATAAGGGGAATAAAGGGGCGGGCAAGGAGACCGGCAGGGGAAGCGCTGCGGCGGCCAAAAGCGCATTTTGCGGCACGATTGGCTGTCCGGCCGGCAAATGCAGGGCCACAACGGGCGCGTATAACTAAAAAGCCCCGGAAATTCCGGGTAGACTGCTAACTTGCAATGTTAGCGTTACGCGCTAAAATAGCTTTGTAGGGTAGGGCTGTTCTGTATCGGCGAGGCGCGCCAAGGAACCTTCAACCGGTACGACGAACTCGTCTCCCGCGGGAGGAGCCAACATCACATGAAGACTTACAGCAAGCCGACCCTGAAGAAGCACGCTTCCCTGAAGCAAGTCACCTTCAGCAGCCACTAAGCACCACGGCTGCCGGAGCACGTTGGTTGGGCAGCGCAACCTGCCTAATCTGTACCAGAACCACTGCTTGACGTCTTGACCCTGGCGCGCCTCTCGGATACAGAACAGTTCAGCATTAACCGGGCCGGCAACGGCCCGGCTCTATTTAACCGGCTTCGGGCCACTTCGCTTATTGCGACATATTGCAACAAGGCGATTGTAGCACGACTAATTTTGGATAGCAAGCGGCGAGGGGCATGAACACGATTGAAGTCTTAATGGCCGCACTGCGCGCAGACGCCGCGCCGGAGGCCTGGTTTAAGCAGGCGACGGTCGCCGCGCTGGACTGGGACGACCTGGCGGTGACGGCGCTGGCGCTGGGCCTGGCCCCGCTGCTGCATGCCCGGCTGGAGGGGTGGGGTCAACCCCTGCCGCACGCCCCGGCCCAGGCCAAGCTGGCGTTTGGACGGCAAGTGGAAATGGCCCGGTACGCGGCCCGCCAGGCGCAGTTGGCCGAGGCGCTGGCCGCGCTGCCGGTCGCGCCCATCGTGCTGAAGGGCGCGTACCTGGCCGAGTGCGTCTACCCCGCGCCGGGCCTGCGCCCGATGAACGACATTGACCTGCTCTTCCCGCCCGAGGCGCTGCCAGCCGTCACCGCCGCGCTGGCCGGGTTGGGCTACGGCGGCAAGGAGAAGTCGGCCGAGCTTGGCCCTGGCATCACCAAGCACACCAGCACTTTCAAGCGCACCGACGGCCCCAGCGCCACGCCCAACCCTTACCTGTCGGCGCGCGGCGGCCACATGATCGAGCCGCACCGCTCGCTGGAAGAGTCCTGGTTTGGCTTGCGCTGTGATCTGACCCCTGGCATGTGGGCGCGCAGCCAGGCCATCACGCTGGCGGGGCAGCCGGCGCGGGCGCTATCGGCGGCCGATAACCTGCTGCACCTGGCCGTCCATCTGACTTTTCATTTGATCCAAGGCTCGCCGTCGTTCGTGCAGTTGGCCGACATCGCCACCTATGTGCAGCGTGTGACGGTGCCGTGGGATGACCTTGTGGCACGCGCCCGCGACCGGCAAGCGACCGGCCTGGCCTACGCGGGGCTGCGGCTGGGCCAGCAAGTGTTAGGCGCGCCCGTGCCGCCGGAGGTATTGGCCGCACTCGCCGCCGCCAGCCCAGCGAATGTGCGCCGGGCCGCAGAGGGGCTCTCGCTGGCGCAGGTGATGCGCCGCACGCAGCAAGCGCCGCTGCGCAGCGTGCGCCAGCGCCTGCGGCGCGGTGTGGCCGACCGGGCGGAGACGGCGCGCTGGGCGCACTCGCCGGCCGAGGCGCTGCGCATTTGGTGGACGCTCGTGGACGTCACCCGCACCGACACCTGGCGCATGACGGTCAGCACGAAGTCCTAGTGAAATTTCAGAGCAGGGGTGTGGAAGGGGTATAGGGGGTCTAAGGAGCTTTAGCGCGGCAGGGTGGCAATCGCGCGTGCGGTGGGTAGCGAGTGGGTTGTTGGTTTATGCACTAGAGACCAGTGCTCGACAACAGAAAAGGGCCGGGCCAGTATGAGGTTCAGACTGGCCCGGCCCTTATGCAGCGCCCAATCAAATATCTGCCAGCCCAGCCGCCCGCGCCTTCGCCATGACGTTCTCGGCCGCTTTGATCACGGGCGCGTCTACCATCTTGCCATCGAGCGCAAAGGCCCCCAGGCCATCGGCCTGAGCGGCGGCGGCGGCCTCGAGCACGCGCCGCGCTTTGGCAATGGACTCGGGCGTGGGCGCGAACGCCGCCTGGATGACGGCCACCTGCTTGGGGTGGATGGCTTGCTTGCCGCTATAGCCCAGGCGCGCGGCCGCAGTCGCCTCGCGGCTGAGGCCGTCGGCGTCGTCGTAGTTGACGTAGACCATGTCAAGCGCCTGGAGGCCGTAGGCCGCCGCGTGCATGACCATGGCCGAACGGGCGTAGAAGACCTCGCCGGCCTCGGGAGTGCGCGTCGCGCCGATGTCACTGGCCAGGTCTTCCGCGCCAAAGATCAGCGCTTGCAGGCGTGGCGTGGCCTCGCAGATGGCCTTGAGGTTGACCACTCCGCGCGCCGTCTCGATCATGGCGATCAGGCCGATCGCGCCGGCCGGCCAGCCGTGCGCCGCCTCGGCCGCCGCAATCTGCGCGGCGAGCCAGGCCACCGCCTCCGGCCCCTCGACCTTGGGCAGCACCACAGTGTCTGGCCGGCCGGCGAGCGTGGCGGCCAGGTCGTCGACTTCAAAACCGGAGCCGAACGGGTTGATGCGCACCAGCTTCTCACTGGGGCCAAAGTCTAGCTCGGCCAGCGCCTGCCGGATGGTGGCCCGCGCCGCTGCCTTCTGGCTGAGCGCCACGCCGTCTTCCAGGTCCATGCAGATGCTGTCGACGGCGAGCGTTAGCGCCTTTTCGATCTTGCGGCGGCTATCGCCGGGCATATAGAGTAGGGCGCGGCGCAGGCGGGGCGGCATCACGGCGCGCCTCGTTTGAGGAACAGCACCGAGCGCTCAAGCTCCACCACCACGGCGCCATCTTGCTTGCGGCCGATCTGTTTGAGCCGCACGATGCCGCGGTCGGGCTTGCTGGCCGACGGGCGCTTGTCGAGCACTTCGGTCTCGGCGTAGAGCGTGTCGCCGTGGAAGACCGGGTTGGGGTGGTTGATCTTGTCATAGCCCAAATTCGCCACAATCGTGCCCGCCGTCAGGTCGGCCACGCTCAGACCCACGACCAGCCCAAGCGTGAACAACCCGTTGACGATCCGCTGCCCATAGGCCGTGCCCGCCGCGTAGTCGGCGTTGATGTGCAGCGGCTGGGTGTTCAAGGTGAGGGCGCAGAACAGCGTGTTGTCCATCTCGCTGACCGTGCGCCCGGTGGTGTGCTGGAAGCGGTCCCCGACCGCCAAGTCTTCATAGAACTTACCCGTCATCACAGACCTTTCCTACTTAAGCGACTCGTTGTTGCGCATAGCCACGAGCCAATGTGTGTTTGGGCGGCAGCCCGCCGCTGAACAATTCGAGGCTATACGCAATCTCCGCCTCTGAGCACCATCGCGTTTGTATCCGTTGGCCGATTGCACTCCCAGACCGCCTTCGCTACATTCGATACGCGGCGCAGCCCTTTGCCGGGAGCATTTCAGTCTGGGGGCCAATTTTGCAAAAGGCCAGGTAGCTGGCAACGTCGAGACAGGTTCTCACCGCAATGGGGGGCTGTGAGATTTCATATCTGACCGAAAGAAATTTTTACCAGGGGTAGGTGGGCAAGCCGACCCA
>JBBRZY010000086.1:0-10669 GCA_038252885.1 Anaerolineales bacterium
GCTTTCGCAAAGACCGGCAGCAACTCGTCAAATTCGCGCCGGGCCAAGCCAGTCAAGGCCAGCAACTTCTTCGGCTTCTTCTTGAGTATCTCGTAGGTAAGCACATGCCAAGCTTACCTTATTTTCGATAGAGTCTAATGTCCCGTGATCGGTGGTCAGCGTCGCGTCCTTTGTATAGAACGACAGCACATGCTCAACGTCTCTTTTGTTGAGCGCGATGAAGAATTCTTTGATGCGTTCTTCGGGGGAAGTGTCCACGAGTCGAAGTCCCCTGTCGAGCCAGCGCGGGCAGTTGTTTGAGGAGTCTATGCGGTTTTGGGTGCGGGGCAAATGGGGAAAAGGAAAGAGCTGCCGGAGCCAGTGACGCCTAGCTCGCCCCGCCAATCGCGGCCTGCGCCGCCTCGGCCGCCTGCCGCACGCGGGCATCAGCGTCGCGCATTAAGAGCCGCAGCGTCGGCAGCGCCAGCGTATTCCGCAGCCCGCCCAGCGCTTCGGCCGCCGCCGCGCGCAGTTCCGGGTCCGTGGCCCGCGCCGCCGCCAGCAGCGCCCGTGTGGCCGGCGCGCCCAACTCGGCCAATTGCCGTTGAATGTGGGCCTTGCCATCCGCTCGGCGCAGCCCGTCCACCAGCGCTTCAATCGCCGGCGGTGTGCCCATCAGCGCCAGGCTCTCCGCCGCCCGGTCACGCACGCCCGCCGCCGCGTCACTCAACATCGCTTGCAGCGCGTCCACCGCCAGCGGCAGGCTCAACTCCCCCAACGAGTCAGCCACCGCGCGCCGCACCGCCTCGTCCGGGTCGGAGGTCGCAATCTCGCTCAGCTTGGCCCCCGCCAGCGCCCCATCTAGCAGCGCCACCGCGCGCACCGCCGCCAGGCGCACCACCGGCTCCGGGTCGGCCAGCCTTTCGGCTACCGCCAGCGCAGCGCTAGGTTCACGCCGCCGCCCCAGCGACACCAGCGCCGCTTGCCGCACGCTGGCCTCGTCGTCGGTCAGCCCGGCCACCAGCAGTTCCACGATGCGGTTATCGTCCACTTCGGCTGCCAGGTCCATCACCGCTCGCCGCACCCAGCGGTTGCTGTCGGCCGCCAGCCCGCGCAGCGGCTCGTACACCCGGCTGTCGCCCACCTGCGCCAGCGCGTTTACCAGCGCCCGCCGCACGCGCCATTCCGGCTCCTGCGTCAGCGGCAGCAGCGCCGTCACCGCCCGCCCGTCGGGGATGTGGCCCAGCGCCTCGACCGCCTTCTGCCGCACCAGCCAATCGCGGTCACCCAGCGCCTCAATCAGCACCGCCACCGCCCGGTTGCTGCGCACGCGCCCCAGCGCGTCGGCCGCCGGCTGGCGCACCGCCTCGTCCGCCTGGCGCGTGGCGTTCAGCAAGATGCTCACCGCCGCCTCGTCGCCCAACAGCGCCAGGGCTTGCGCCGCCGCCGCCCGCGCCGCGCCGGGGTCGTCATGCAGATACTGCTGCAAATAGGTCACCAGCGCCGGGTCGTGCAGTTGTCCGATCACGCCCAGGGCCGTGTCGCGCGTGTCCATGTGGGTCAGCGCCAGCAGCAGCCCGCGGTAAGCCGCCTCGCCGCCCAACGAGCCCAGCGACCGCACAATCGCCTGGCGCACTGCCAGGCTGGGGTCGTTAAAATGCTCCAGCAGTTTGGGCACCACGCCGTCATCCGACTGCATGCCCAGCAACTCCACCGCGTTCTCGCGCACCAGCGGCTGGGGGTGCGCCAGCGCCGCTTCTAGCGCCGGCACCGCTGCCGCGCCATAGCGCAGCACCGCCTCCACGGCCGCGTGGCGCAGTGTGTCGTCGTCGTGGCCCAGGGCGTCCACGAGGTCGGGCAGGGCCTCCGGCGCGGCCAGCCAGCCCAACAAGTAGGCCGCGTAGCCGCTGCTTGGCAGCTCGTGCGCCACCAGCTCGCGCCGCAGCGGCGCCACCGGAATGTGCCGCCGAATCTCCGCCTGGGCTTCCAGTGCCAGCCCGCCGCCGGTCTCTGGCTCCACCACAATCTTCAGCAGCGCTTCGACCGCCCCCGCCCGCACCGAGTCGTTCGGGTCGTCCAGCGTGCTGGCCAGGTCGGGCACCGCCTCCACCGCGCCGATGTTGCCCAACGCCTGCACAATCGCCGGCCGCATCCAGGCATCTTGCCGCAGCAGCGCCAGCAGCGGCGGCACGGCCTGTCTGTCGCCCAGCCGGCCCAGCGCTTCCACGGCCGAATAGCGCACCCAAAAGTCGGCCTTCTCCGCCGCCTGCACCAGCGCCGGCATGGCCGCCTGGTCGCCGATCTTGCCCAGCGCCTGGGCGGCGGCATGGCGCACATTGGGGAACCCTTGCTCGTCGGCTAGCCGCTCGATCAGCGCGGCCGCGGTCACCGGGTGGCGCAGATCGCCCAACACCTCGGCCACATGCAGCCGCACCTCGGTGGAAGAATGCAGCAACGCGGCGGTCAGGGCCTCAGGCTGCGAAGCGCCGATCTCAATCAAGCTGCTCAGCGCGGCGTTGCGGCGGTTGGGCTCATCGCCGCGCAGGATGGCCACCAGCCGCGCCACGCGCTCGGGCAGCGTCTGCGCCACCAGCGCGCGGATGATGGCCTCGTGGGCCTGCGGGTCTGCGTCGCCCAGGGCGGCCAGCAGCGCCTCACAGGCGGCCGGGCTGGGGTGGGCGGCCAGGTACAGCGCCGCCTCGCGCCGCGCAATGCCAGTGGGCGCCTTCAGCCCGGCCAGGGCGGCGGCTTCGCTTTCAGCCACGGCGTTGGTCCTTCACATAGGCGCTGCCCCGGCGCGTCTTGGCGAAGCTCTTGAGCTCCGCGCCCAGCTCCCCAATCTCCCAATGGCTGCCGATCGGGTGCTGCTGGTTGTGCACAATGGCGATCGCCAGCCCCAGCAGCGCAAACTTCTTGATCATCCCTTGCCGGTCCTTGGCGGTCAGGTAGCCGCGCCGCCGGTCGCCAGGGTTATACAGCTTGGGCGCTTCGCGGTCGAAGTCGGCAATCAGCCGCTGGGCAATCGCGTCGCACCGGTCGGGCGTGGTGATCGCCACAAAGTCGTCGCCGCCCACATGCCCAATGAAGTCGGTGGGGTTGCCCAGCTCGGCCACCGCATGGCTCAGCGTCTTTGCCAATAGGCGGATGGCTTCATCGCCGGCTGGGAAACCATAGACATCGTTGTAGGCCTTGAAGTTGTTGAAGTCGGCGTACAGCACTGCGAAGAAGGCGTGGCCCGGCTCCACCAGCCGGCGGATCTCGTGGTCAATCATCAAGTTGCCGGGCAGCCCGGTCAGCGGGTTGAGGGTCGGCTTGAGCTGCGCGCGGCGGATGTGCGCCCCCACCCGCGCCGTCACTTCGCTGTAGTCCAGCGGCTTAGTCAGATAGTCGTCGGCTCCGGCCGTCAGGGCCGCCACCCGGTCGTGCCCGCTGCCCTGGCTCGACATCACAATCACCGGGATGTGCCGGGTGCGGCTGTTCTCAAGCATCTGCGCGCACACTTGCAGGCCGCGCATATCCGGCAGCAGCGCGTCGGTCAGCACCAAGTCGGGCGAGTACTGGCGGGCGTGGGCCAGCCCGTCCGCGGCCGTGCGCGTCAGCACCACGCTGTAGCCGGTGCGCTCCAAATTCACCTTAAGCAGGCGCAAGGTTATTTCGTCATCATCGATGACGAGCAAGTTGCCAAAGGAGGACGCAGTGAACACCATGCGGTCTGCAGAGCCGGCGCTGAGGCGCGGCGGATATCCGTTGAGGAATTTCTGGTCGAATACGCCGGCGCGGTCACACCTGTCCTGGCGTGCGGTGCCGAGGTGTCCCTGGCCGTCCGGCCTCCGGCTGGGCTACTTCACGAACTGCATAATCCAGGGGATCGAATGCGCCCCCGCGTATGCAATCAACAGCATTTTAGGCAGTTTCCCCAAAAAGCACCACCCTAAGAACTTGAGCACATGCATCCGCAGCGCGCCCGCCGCCACGCCGGCCAGGTCGAACACCGGCAGCGGCAGAAAGGCCAGCACCGTGATCGTCCACCCGCCGTAGCGCTTCATGTAATTCTCGAAGCGGGTATACAGCGCCCGGTTCTCAATGATGGCTTGCCCGCTGACGCCCGCCAGGTAGCCCGACAGCTCGCCCAGCGTGGCCCCGGCCCCGGCCGCCACGCCGACGCCCACCCACCACAGCTTGCCGGCAAAGGCGAACACCAGCGCCAGCCCCGGCGCGGGCAGCACAATCGTGGCGTTCGCCAGGATCGACAACAAGAAAATGCCGGGGTAACCAAACTTCGCTAGCTCGGCCGTCTTGTCGCCCAGGGTGTAAATCCAAATGGTCAGAGCGATGACAAACGCCAGCGTCAGCCCGCGGGCGAGCTGCAAGCCCCAATTGATCGGGCGCTTGGCTTTGGGCAGCGGCGCAGCCGGCGGCGGGGCCATTTGTCCTAGCTTTTGTGGGGGGCGGGGGGCTTCAGCGTTTTCGGCCATGTGGGCTATGGGTCTCTGGGTGATGGCCGGCGCGGGCCCTGCCGCCGGCCATCACCCAGTGGCTGTCTAGCTCTCCGTGATCTCAATCGAGTTGATCGCCACGCCGGGGGTCTTGGCGCGGCCTGGGTCGCGCTCGGGGATCGCCAGCACCACATCCAGGCCCTCGGTCACCTTGCCGAACACCGAGTGCTTGTTGTCCAGGTGCGGCGTCGGGCCGTGGGTGATGAAAAACTGGCTGCCGTTGGTGCCGGGGCCGGCGTTCGCCATCGACAAGATGCCGGCCCCGGTGTGGCGCAGCGCCGGGTGAAACTCGTCGCCGAACTTGTAGCCTGGGCCGCCGGTGCCGGTGCCGGTCGGGTCGCCGCCCTGCGCCATAAAGCCCTTGATCACCCGGTGGAACGTCACCCCGTCGTAGAAGCCGTCCTTCGCCAGAAAGACGAAGTTGTTGACGGTCTTGGGCGCCTTGTCGGCGTAGAGCTCGATCACAAAGTCGCCCTGCGCGGTTTTGAACTTGGCGCTGTACTGCTTCTTGGGGTCAATCACCATCTGCGGTGCGGATGAATACTGTTTCATTGCGTAACCTCTCCTTATTGCGGTAGTTGGTCTAACCAGGCTTGGATGTTGGGCTTCTCCGTGTCCGGCGCGCTGGCCAGCGCCAGTTCGGCGTTGGCGCGCGCCTGGCCCATGTCGCCCAACTGCGCGTACAACTGCGAGATCGCATAATACGCCTGGTAATCTGGGATGATGTTGTCGTGCTTAGCGATCATCTCTTGGTAGGTGGCGATTAGTTCCGGCAGTTTGCCGGCCGCCTGGTAGGCAATCGCCAGGTCGCGGCGCGTCAGCGCGGCGCTCTGGTTGGCGCCCTCGGTCATGCTGATCGAGGTCTGGTAGGCCACATACGCCTGCTCGAACTTGGCCTGCTGCGCCACCGTGTCGGTGATGAGCGTCTGGGCCTCCCAGGCATACAGCTCCCCCTGCAACTGGAAGGTCTGGTCAAACTGCGTATCAAGCGCAAACGACTGGTCCAACTTCTGCTGCGCCGTCACGCCGTCGCCCAACAGTTGGAATAGCAACCCGGCCCACTCGTTCCACAGGCCGACGTTGTGCGGGCTAAGCTGCACCGCCTGGGCGTAGTAGTTGTTAGAGTTCTGCGCCCGCTGGTCGCGCAGCACCTGGTTGTCGGTCGTCAGTTCGGCCCAGCGCCGGTTCAGCCGCGCCAGGTTGGCGGTGTGGTCGGTGTTCAGCGGGTTCAGGCGGCGCGCCGCCAACAACTGCTGCTCGGCCTCGGCCAGCGTTTGGTCGCGCTGCACCGTGTCGGTGATCGAGTTGGTCAGGTTCAGGTAGGCCCGCCCCAGGAACAGGTAGTAGTAGTCCTCGCCCCGTGCCAGGTCGAGCGCGCGCTGAAAGAGCGGGATGCTGGCCTGCGGCTGGCCGCTGTCGTCGAATTGCAGCCCGGTCTTGTAGACCACGTCGGCCTGCACCACCTGCATGTTAAGTGTGATCGAGGTGAACACCGCCACAATCGGCAGCGCGATGTAGGCCACAACCGCCAGCGGGGAGCGGTTGGCCTGCCCCCGGTTGCGGTTGCCCGAGCGGCCCGCGCCGATCAGCGGGCTTTCGACCACCAACGCGACCGCCATGCCCACCACCATCAGACCCGCCAGCACATAAAAAACCGTCAGCGTCGCGGCCACCGCATTAGCCGAGCCGATCAACTCTTCGATACTCGTCGGCGTGATGCCGGCAATCGTCGCCAGGTGCGAGGTGATGGCGATATAGCCGACCAGCGACAGCAGCAGCGACAGGATTAGCCCGGCCCCCAACGTGCTCCACAGGCTGCGCCCGCGCATGGTCTGCGGCTCTTCCAGCAGCGCCAGCGTGCCGCCCGCCAGCCAGGTGATCGCCAGCAGCCCCAAAATCGCGTATGAGTGGGCGCCTTCCGGGTCGCCGGGCTTTACCGTCAACGCGTTGACCAAAATTTGCCCGGCCTGGGTCGACCGGTTGTTGTTGGTCATGTAGTCGAAGCCGAGCGTCACCAGCACCAGCGTAATCATCATCGCGCCCACCAGCACCGGCCCCCACTGCTCCGAGGCCGGCCGGGCCTCGGGTGCGCTCGCCAGACGCGTGCTCGTGCGCCCGCGCCGCCGCAGCCGCGCCGGAGTCTCGTCCACGCCGGCCGGTTCTTCCGCCGTCGCGCGCGTGGGCAAGATGTAGCCCAGCACCAGCATCAGCCCGGTGAAGATCCAAAAGTGCGTGCGCGTCGCGGCAATCGCAATCCCAAAGTGGATTTCGGTGAAGTGCGCCACAATGGCCGAGAACAGCCCGATCAGCAGAATGGCCCGCCACGGCTCGCCCGCCAAAGTGGTCGGCCCGTCGGCCGGGTCAACCTTCGGCCGCCCGACCAGAGCCACCAGCGTCAAGAAGATGATCAGGCCCAGCAGCATACCAAACGGCAGGCCGACGCCAATGAACTCCGGCCCCTGCCACACAATGAAGGCGATGGTCGTCGCCGCGCCGCCGCCCACCACTAGACCCAAGAACGCGTTGCGCCGCTTGGTCGAGGTGATTAGCCCCAGCCATTTCAGGGCGTAGTAGAACACGGCCACGAACAGCATCAGGTAGACCGCCAGCCCCAGCAAGCCGGTGAAGGCCAGCGCGTCGAAGGTCTCATTGTGCGAGCGGTCGGGCGAGGCGTTGCGGGCCTCATAGTGCGCCAAATCAGGGGGGTAGAAGCGGTTATAGGCCACGTACAACGCTTCCGGCCCATAGCCGATCAGCGGCCGAATGGCGTTCCATTGGTCAGTGCTGCCGTCAGGGAATTGCAGCGGGGCGTGCGGCTGAATGAGCTTGACGACGCCTTCCCAGATCAGCACGCGCACGCGGCCCGTGCCGCCCTCGGTCTCGAACACACTACCCAGGCGGCCGATGCCCGGCACGGCGCGCACGGCCTCCAGTGGGCCGTTGGGCACGTTCAGCACCACCAGGAACACCGCCAGCAGCACCGCCGTGCCAATGGTAATGAGCGTCAGCGCCCGCGCCCGCCAGTGCAGCGACAGCAGCACCACGAACACGAAGAACCCAGCCAGCAAGCCCAGCCACGGACCGCGACTGCTGGTGAACCAGATCGCCACCAGGTTGATGGCGAAGATGAAGATGTAGATGGCGGCTCGCGCCACATTGAACGGCAGCCGCCGGGAGTCATCGTCCGTCAGAATGCCGTGGAACGACGTGACCACGCGCCCCAGCGCCACCGGCGCGCTCATGATCAGGTAGGCCGCCAGGAAGATCGCGTTGCCCATGTTGCCGGTCACGCGCGCGGTGGTGTCGCCGCCCCACGGCAGCGGGTCGAGCTTGTAGTGCTGCAGGACGCCGTACAGCGCGGCCGGCAGGCTGCAAATGATGACCAGCGTCACCGCCCGCTCCACCTGGGCCCGCCGCCGCAGGTTGGCGGCCAGCACGCCAAACATGGTCAGGTACGCGAAGGTGCTAAACGTGCCCTGCAAGCGTTGGTATGAGCCATATAGGCTGGCCGTGGGCGAGACCGAGAACACCGTGGCGATGATGTACACCAGCACCAGGCTGGCGACCGGCAGCACCAATGGCACGCGCAGAAAGCCGCCCAGCGAGGCGTGCTGGCTGCGGGCCGCGTCGAAGCGCAAGCCGCCCTCGCTGATCAGTTTGACTAGCCAGGCCGCCACAGCCACCAGCGCCAGCGAGCGCAGCAGGGTGATCTTATCGGGTTCGAAAACGCGCGAGGAAAAAATATTAAAGAAGAGCGGAGTGACGACCAGGCCCAACAGCCAGGCCCCTTCCATCACGCCCTCACAAAATCGGCTCAGTCGATTTGGCATAAAGTTAATGTTACCTTGTAATCAGTGGTTTCACAATGCGCGCCCGCGCGTGCGGTGCATTGGCTGTAGTTGGCCGCTTGCCCGAACAACCCCCTCTTACCTGTCATTCCGAACCCCCGCTCGCGGGCTGAATAGCACCTCAACCTTGTGGCGGGGTGAGGAATCCCACCCTTGATAATACGAGTCGTATGGAGACAATCGCTCTGCGTGGCAAAACCCCTCGCCCCCGACCAATCTAGCCCGCGCCACCCAGCGCTCTCCCGTACAGCGCCTCAATCGCCGCCAGCATGCGCGCCTGTGTAAAGTGGTTCTGCACCCGCTGTCGTCCGGCCGCGCCCAGCACTGCCCGCCGCACCGGGTCGGCCAGCAATTCGTTCAGCGCGGCGGCCAACGCCTCTGGCTGGCGTGGCGGCGTCACCAGTCCGGTCTGCCCGTGCTGGTTCACCCAGGCCACGCCCGTGCCCACATCGCACGACACCACCGGCCGCCCGGCCGCCATCGCCTCAAGCTGCACGATGCCAAACGCCTCGCTGCGTTCAATCGACGGCAGCACAAACACATCGGCCGCGTGGTACAGCGCCGGCAGCTCCGCCTCGCGTTGACCCAGGAACAGCACCCGCTCCGCCAGCCCCAGCGACCGCGCCAGCGCCTCCAACTCCGAGCGAGCCGTGCTGCTCTCGCCGCCCACCAGCAGCGCCGTCGCCCCCGGCACCCCGGCCAGCGCGCGGATCAGAAACTCCACGCCCTTGTAGTAGCGCAGTTGCCCCACGAACAGCACCAGCCCGCCGCCGTGCGCATACTGTGCCCGCAGCGCCGCCACCGCCGCCGGGTCGGCCTGCTCAAACCGCGTCGTGTCGATCCCATACGGGATCACCGTCACCCGATCTGCCACCGGCCCCAGGAACGGCGACGTCTCGACGTACCTCGGGCTCGTGGCGATGATGGCGTCGGCCCGCCGCAGCGTGCCGCGCAGCAGCGGCGCATACAGTTGCAGCAGTCGCTTTTGCCGCACAATGTCGCTGTGATAGCTGATGACAGTTCGCCGCGCCTGCCCAAACACGCGCTGGGCCAGGTCGCCCACCGGGTAAGGGAAGTGCAAATGCGCGATGTCGGGTTGCTCACGCCGCAGCCGCAGCCCCAGCGCCACGCTCAGCGGCGTGCTTGCCACCGTCGCCAGCCGCGCCGCGTAGATCACCCGCACGCCGTTGCGCTGCTCAATGTGCGTGCGCCGGTCGGGGCTGGTCACCAGCACGCTCACCGTGTGCCCCGCCGCCGCCTGCGCCTCGGCCAGTTGCCGGACGTGGTTCTCGATGCCCCCCAGCACCGGGTAGTAGTCCTTATACAAGTGCAGGATGTTCACGGTGTTTGTCGAGTGAAGGTCTCAATCGTCAGGCGGTTGGTGTAGGCCGGCCGCCGCAGCAGCAGGGCTTTATAGCGCACGTAAGTGGGGTCCAGCGGCAGCAGGCGCGTGATAATCGGCGCCGCGTAGTCCGCCGCCAGCGCCGCGCGGATCGAGTCCGCGTTCGACAGCCCCGCTGTTTGGTCGCGGCCCAGCGTCACCAGCCACACCTGCGGCGGCGTGGTGCCCAACAGCCGTCCAACGGCATCGCCGTCGGCGGCATCGGCCACGCCCAGCGCGGCCCGCTCCTGCGCCAGATAGTACCCCACCAAGCTGTCGGTCTCCACGATCACCAAATCCTGCGGACCTGCGCCGGCGGCGATCAGCTCGGCCGCCTCGCGCGCTGGCGTCAGATAGATCGGGTTGAGAAATTGCTGGCCCGTGTAATAGTTGCCCAGCCCCACCGCCCAGGCCAGCAGCAGTGCGCCGCCCGCCGCCCGCCCCACCCGGCGCGGCAGGCTAACCGAGCCAGCCACCAGCGCCAGCCCCACAAACGGCCACGCGAACAGCGCCCGCACCGGCACGTTCAGAAACGGTGTGTTGACCGAGATGAAGGTCGTGATGATCGCCACACCCAGCGCGCACAGCGCCGCCCCGGCCAAGCCCGGCCACAGCCCGCGCGCCCGCCGCCCCGCGCCGCCCACCAGGATGACGCCCACCGCCGCCAGCCCCAGCCACGCGGCCGGGTTCCAGGGAAACACCGTCTCGCCCACCGCAAAGGTGTAACCCGTCATGGCCAGGCCCAGCGCCAGCCCCAACCCGCTGCGGGCCAGCGCCGCGCCCCCCGCCTGGCTGCTGGCCGTCGCCCGCGCCAGCAGCGTTGGCCCATACAAGACCAGGCCCGCCGCCGCCCCCCCCCCCCCCCCCCCCCCCCACCCCCAGATGAGGGCGCGGTTGTGGCACCGGGTGGGCCCCCGCCCCAAAAATACAATAGAAAAAAAAAAAAGAGGGAGGACAGAGCCCAC
>JBBRZY010000087.1:0-10638 GCA_038252885.1 Anaerolineales bacterium
GACCATGCGGTTGGCGCGCGCCATAGGCTTGAGCGACGCCGAGTTGACCCACGTGCGGCGCGGCGCGCTGCTGCACGACATCGGCAAGATGGGCATTCCCGACGGCATCCTGCATAAGCCCGGTCCACTGAGCGACGAGGAGTGGGTGATCATGCGCCGCCACCCGGTATATGCCTACGAACTGCTGCGGCCGATTGAGTTCCTGCGGGCCGCGCTCGACATCCCATATTGCCACCACGAAAAGTGGGACGGCAGCGGCTACCCGCGCGGGCTGCGGGCCGACCAGATTCCGCTGGCGGCGCGGGTGTTCTCAGTGGTGGATGTGTGGGACGCGCTCAGTTCCGACCGGCCCTACCGCGCCGCCTGGCCCACGCTGCGCGTGCGCGCCTACCTGCGCGACGAGACCGGCAAGCACTTCGACCCACAGGTGGTGGAGGCGTTCTTGCGGCTGGAGGCCGACCACAGCCAGGCCGTGACGCTGCCAAATCGGCCTTAATTCTCTGCTATACTCGCCCGCAAATGCCGTCTGATGCTGACCGCAACCTGGCCGTGCTGCAAGCCGAAATGGCCCGCCTCGATGCGCGCATTCAGCGCGAGGTGGCGCGCTGGACGCAGGCCGGGCAAGACCCACACGATCCTTTTCGCGGCCTGAAGATCAGCGACGAAGAGGCCCAGGCGCTGACCGAGCGGCCCTTGGGCTCCAATTGGGGCCACGGTGTCGGCCCGAACGCCGAGGCGGCGCAGTGGGAGGCGGCCGAGGCCCGGGCCGCCAAACAGGCCGCGCGGCTGCGCGAGCAAGCCACCGCGGCCGGGCAGCCGCTGCGCCTCTATCATCTGGCCGCCGCCTTTGGCCTCGACCGCTTCGCCCTCGACGCCTTCCTGATTTGCCTGGCCCCCACGCTCGACCTGCGCTATGAGCGCCTGTATGGCTACCTGCAAGACGACGTTACCCGGCGGCGCGCCACGGTCAACCTGGTGCTTGACCTGCTGTGCCCGCCCGGCGCCGAGCGACTAAACCGGCTGGCCGCCTTCGCCGACGACGCCCCACTGCTGGGCTTCCATCTGGTGGAGCGCGTGGCTGACCCCAACGGCGCGCCGTCTTCGTTGTTGGGGCAGGCGCTGTCGCCGGACGACGCGGTGGTGGCCTGGCTGTTGGGCGGCTACCAACCGCACCCGGCGCTGGGCGCGCACGCCCAACTGGTGCGGCCGGGCGTGGCCGGCGACGATGAGGTGCTGGCGGGCGAGGCCTGGCCGCCGCTGGCCGCCGCGCTGCAGGGCGCAGACTCTGCCGCCGCCGCCCCCATCATCGTGCTGCACGGCCCCAACCCCACCGGCCAGCAGTCGGCGCTGCGCTTGTTGGCGACCACGGCCGGCCGGCCGGTGCTGCGCGTCAACCTGAGCCGATTGATTGGGCCGGGCACCGGCGGCGAGAAGTCGCCGCTGCGTGTGGTGCGCGCCACCTTGCGCGATGCCCGCCTGACCGGGGCCATCCCGTGCCTGGCCGAATGGGACGCCTGCCTGGACGTGGACAAGACCGGCGTGCCGCTGGCCGACCTGCTGGCCGAAATCTTCCCCTACCCCGATCTGGTGATCCTGGCCGGCGAGGCCGCCTGGCAGCCGCGCGGCCTGGCCCGCGAGCGCAACCTGGTGTGGGCCGAGTTCCCCATACCCAACTTCGAGCACCGGCTGTCGCTGTGGACACACTTTCTCACGGCCCATCTGGCGCGCACCGAGCCGGCGCGGGCGGCCCAGCCCGAGGGCGAGTCGCCCCTTAAGGACTTAGACCTGGCGGACATTGCCGGCCAGTTCACGTTGACCGCCTCGCAGATTGCCGACGCCGTGGCCGCCGCCGCCGACCGGGCCGCCCAGCGCGGCCAGCCGCTCGACCGCACCGATCTGTTTCTGGCCGCCCGCAACTACTCCAGCCCCGGCCTCTCGACCCTGGCGCACAAGATCGAGGCGCGCTACACCTGGAACGACATCGTGCTGCCGGCCGACCAGGTGAACATGCTGCGCGAGGTGATCACCACCGTGCGCGGCCGGCCGACGGTGCTGGAGACCTGGGGCGTAGGCGCGAAGCTGGCCTCCAGCGCGGGCGTGACGATTTTGTTCGCCGGGCCGCCCGGCACCGGCAAAACCATGGCGGCCGAGGTCATCGCGGCCGAGTTGGGGCTGGAACTGTACAAGATCGACCTGTCGACCGTGGTCAACAAATACATTGGCGAGACCGAGAAGAACCTGGGCCGCATCTTCGACGAGGCCGCGCGCAGTAACGCCATCCTGTTCTTCGACGAGGCCGACGCCATCTTCGGCAAGCGCTCGGAGGTCAAAGACGCGCACGACCGCTACGCCAACATCGAGGTCAGCTACCTGCTGCAGCGCATGGAGACCTACGACGGCATTACGGTGCTGGCGACCAACCTGCGCGCCAATCTCGATGAGGCCTTCACCCGGAGGCTGCAATTCGCGGTGGACTTCCCCTTCCCCGACGACGCCTACCGCGCCCGCATCTGGCAGGCGCTGTTCCCGCCCGGTGTGCCGCGCGCCGACGACCTAGATTTTGCGCTGCTGGCGCGGCGCTTCAAGCTGGCGGGCGGCAACATCCGCAACATCATCATCAGCGCCGCCTACCAGGCCGCGGCCGACGGCGGGCAGGTGAAGATGGAACACCTGCTGCATGGCGCGCGGCGCGAGCTGCAAAAGATGGGCCGGCTGATCAAAGAAAAAGAGATGACCTATGGTTGAGCCCGCCGGACCGATCCTGGCCGCCTTGCTGCAATTCTTCGAGGACGATGACTGGCCGGTGGAGCGGGTGGGCGACGACCCCGTGCTGCGGCTGCCGTACGAGGGCGCGGCCGGCAACTGGCAGTGCTTTGCCCAGGCGCGCGAAGAGCAGTTCCAATTTGTGTTTTATTCGGTCTACCCGGTGCTGGTGCCGGCCGACCGCCGCGCCGCCATGGCCGAGCTGCTCACCCGCGCCAACTACGGCCTGGTGCTGGGCAATTTCGAGCTGGACTACGACGACGGCGAGGTGCGCTTCAAGACCAGCCTCGACGTGGAGGGCAGCCGGCTGACGGGCGCGCTGATCCAGGCCTGCGTATACGCCAATGTGGTGATGATGGATCAGTACATGCCGGGCATTGTGGCGCTGCTGGCAGAGGGCGTGGCCCCGGCCGTGGCGCTGGCCCGCGTCGAGGGGCGGTAGGGCCGCCGCGCGATGGCGGCCAACCACCCGGCGGGAGCCAACCAACGCCCGGTTGGGTTCGCCGGCCCGGTTGAGCCGCGCATCGTCTACGCGCCAGGGTACGACCTTGACCTGCTGGGCCTCGAACGGCTGCACCCCTTCGACGGCCGCCGCGCGACCCGCGCCTGGCGCGCCGCCCGCCGCAGCCTGGGCCCCGCGCTCGACGCGCGCACGCTGCGCCCGGCAGAACCCAGCACCCCCACTCAACTCTTGACGGTTCATACCGCCGCTTACCTGACGCAACTGCGCTCGGCGCGTTATGTGGCCCAGGTGCTCGAGCTGCCGGCGCTGGCCTGGCTGCCCAGCTTCATCCTCGATCGGCGCTTGCTGCGGCCCATGCGGCTCGCCACGGAAGGCACGCGGCTGGCGGCCGAGGCGGCGCTGCGGGGCGGGCTGGCCTTCAACCTGGCGGGCGGCTACCACCACGCCAGCCGCGAGCGCGGCGCGGGCTTCTGCTGCTACGCCGACCTGCACGTGGCGCTGGCGGCGCTGCGCCAGGCCGGCCATTTGGCCGCCACCGACCGAGTGCTGATCCTCGACCTGGACGCCCACCAGGGCAACGGCCACGAACGGCTGGCGCAGGGCGACCCGGCCATCTTCATTGTCGATGTCTACAACGCCGCAATCTTCCCCGGCGACCGCGAGGCCCGCCGCCGAATTGACCTGGACCGCCCGCTGCCGCCGGGCACCGAAGACGACGCCTACTTGCGCCTGCTGCGCGCGCTGCTGCCGGAGGCGCTGGCGGCCGGCCCCTTCCGGCTGGCGTTTTACATCGCCGGCACCGACATCGCCGCCGCCGACCCTTTGGGCGGGCTGGCGATCTCCGGCGACGCGCTGCGCACGCGCGACCGGCTGGTGCTGACCGCCCTGCTGGGGGCCGGCGTGCCGGTGGCGATGCTGGCGGGTGGCGGGTATGGGCGGGGTAGTTATCGGCATGTGGCCGATAGTATTGGGTATGTGATGGGGGTGAGGTAAAAGGCAAAAGCAAGGGCAAAGAACAAAGAAAGAGGGAGAGAAAAAGGATGGGCATGGGCGCGGGGGAGGGTGAGGCGGTCGATGATCGCGGGTGAACGCACACCCAGAGTCTGGCGCTGGCTGGCGACGGGCGCAGCCCATTCGTGAAAATTCGTGTTCGCTGCGGCTCGACCAACCCGCACCAGGGCCACGCTCTATTACGAGACGGCGGCCAGGACCAACAATCTTGGCCCGCCCAACTCCCAAAGTGCCCCCTTCGTGATAATTCGTGGCAAAAATCCTCCTGACCGAACACGCCTGTGGCGGCCGATTGGGCGGCTGGACCTTCCCACGCGTCAGCCTCAGGTCAGGTTAGAATTCATCCCTGGCGTCAGAATAACTTTGGGGTATACTGGGCCGACTTCAGCAGGCAATTTACAATTTAGTGACTGTCACCAACGTTGCAATGGGGCGGGGTGGATCTGTTTGACCCCCCTGGCGGGCGCGCCGCCGCAACGCGAAGCAACTCCTATTGGCTGGCGATAGAATGTTGGGCGAGTGATGCATGATTGACGATCTGGATGAGGCTTTGCGCGACCTGCTCGTGCGCGAACTGCCAATCCGCAACAACGAAGTTGACATCGCCTTCGACCAGCCCAAACGGGACTGGGCTGCCCGCTTGAGTCGCCCCACCCTCAACCTCTACCTCTACGACCTGCGCGAAAACCTCAAGCTGCGGCGCGAAGCCAGCTCACGTGAAATCGAGCGCCGGCCGTCCAGCGTGCTCACCCTGCGCCCGGCCATCCGCATGGACCTCAACTACCTGGTTACGGCCTGGGCCACCGACCCCGGCGACGAGCACCGGCTGTTGGCGCGGGCGCTGATGGCGCTGCTGCGCTTTCAAGAACTGCCCGACGACCTGCTGCCGGAGAACCTGCAAGACCAGCCCAACCCGATTTCGGTCAAAGTGTCGCAGCCCGAAACGCTCGAAAAGCCGAGCGACCTGTGGAGCGTGCTCGACAACCAGCAGCGGCCCGGCCTGGTGCTGACCGCCACGCTGGCCTTCAACCCCTACGCGCCTGTCGAGCAGCCGCTCACGCGCTCAGCCGAGGTCAATTTCGGCCAGAAGAACGCCGCCGGCCAAAGCTCGCGCGGCTACGTCTCCATCGCCGGCATCGTCAAGAGCAAAAAACCGCTGTCCAACCTGCGCCTGCGGCTGCTGGAGCGCGATAGCCTGGCCGATATGATGCCCAGCGGCGAGTGGGGGATTCGCAATCTGATGCCAGGTGACTATACTTTGGAAGTTACGGCCGACGGGGTCAAGCCTAGCCAGCACAAAATCAAGGTTCCGTCTACGAGTTACGATATTGAACTCTAGCGGCGCGGGCCGCCCCCGTGCGTAACCGGGGGCCGGTGGCTAGGCCGCGCCGGCCGGGCGTGGGGGCCGCTTTGCCCCCTGCCTCACACAACTCATGCGTGCGATGGGCGACCTGGCGCCGCACCCTAAGCGACGATTTGGGGTCCGGGCCGGGTGGTAGGCACAGCCTGAGCTGCCGTGAGGTTCTTGCGGAAAGGAGGTCGAAGATCGTCGAGAGCGACAGCCATCACAAGGGCATGATCGGCGGCACGGCCCTACCGGCCCTGGCCAACCGCAGCCCGGCCATTGCAACACACGCGCGGAATGTTAGTTTGACCACACTCACCCGAACGTAGGGAAAGGAGTTCAGCATGCCGGAGTATCTCTCACCTGGGGTTTACGTCGAAGAAATCGACCGCGGCCCCAAGCCCATTGAAGGCGTGGGCACGGCGATGGCCTGCTTTGTCGGTTTTACCGAGAAAGCGCACATGATGGAACTGGTGGACGGGGAAAACCTCACCCGCGACCTGTTCAACCGCCCGCAGCTGGTCACCAACTGGAGCCAGTATGTCGAGCGGTTCGGCGGGTTCGTGCAGGGGGCTTACCTGCCCCAGGCCGTCTACGGTTATTTTCAGAACGGCGGGTCGCGCTGCTACGTCCTGAGCGTTAAGACCATCCCCCGCGCCCAGGCCGCGCTGCTCAACAGCGAAGGCAAGACCGGCCTGATGGTGCGCGCCAAGCAAGCCGGGTTCGACGGCCTGCGCCTGCGCGTGCGCGTCGATGCCCCGCAGCTGGCCGCCCCGGCGGCTGAGAAGCCCAAGGGCAAGGGTAAAGAAGCGGACGGCGAGGCCCCCGCGGCCGCCGCGACCGCGACCGACGGCGCCGCCGCGCCCTTCACCGTGACGGTGGAGCGCGAGAAAACCACCGGCGGCTGGGCCGTGCAGGAAACGCTCTCGGACGTCAGCCTGACCGAGGTCGAGACCGAGAACGGCGCCAAGCACATCGGCGTGGCGTACAAAGAAAATCGCCGCCCGCAGTACATCGACCTGGTGGTGCCCGAAGGCAACACCCTGCCGCTGAGCAAGCTCACCCCGCGCGAGCAGCAGCAGTCGCTCAACATTGAAAACCGGCTGCTGGCCGCCCCGACCACCGGCGACTTCCAGGGCGAAATCTTGGAGCGCACCGGCATCGAGGGCCTGGAAGCGATTGACGACATCACCATGGTCATCGTGCCGGACCTGATGACGGTCATGCCGGGTCAGAAGCTCGACCTGGCGACGGTCAAGTCGGTCCAGACCATGATCATCGCGCACTGCGAGCGCCTGGGCGACCGCGTGGCCATCTTGGATGCCCCGCCGAACCTCTCGCCCCAGGCCGTCAAGAAGTGGCGCATGGACATCGCCGGGTACGACTCGAGCTACGCGGCGCTGTACTACCCGTGGATCGAAGTCAACGACCCGACCACCAACCGCCCGATGCTGGTGCCCCCGGCTGGGCACATGGCCGGCGTGTGGGCCCGCAGCGACAACACGCGCGGCGTGCACAAGGCCCCGGCCAACGAAGTGGTGCGCGGCGCCACCGGCCTGGCCTACAATGTTACCAAGGGCGAGCAGGATACGCTCAACCCCATCGGCGTGAACTGTGTCCGGGCTTTCCCGGGCATGGGCATCCGGGTGTGGGGCGCGCGCACCCTGTCGAGCAACCCGTCCTGGCGCTATATCAACGTCCGCCGGTTGTTCAACTTCGTCGAGAAGTCCATCGAGCGCGGCACGCAGTGGGTGGTGTTTGAGCCCAACGAGCCGCGCCTGTGGGGCCGCATCCGCCGCGATGTGACCGCCTTCATGACGATGGTCTGGCGCGACGGCGCGCTGTTCGGCTCGGCGCCGAGCGAGGCCTTCTTCGTCAAGTGCGACGGTGAAACCAACCCGTCGGCCTCGCGCGACCTGGGCCGGCTCGTCATCGAAATCGGCATGGCCCCGGTTAAACCGGCCGAATTTGTGATCTTCCGTATCTTCCAGTGGGCGCCTGGCCAAGACTAGGCCCGTCGCGCTAGAACTCTCTTAGGAGGCAGGTACCATGGCTTACAGTAATCAGCGCGAGTCCGACCCGTTGATTGTTTACCAGTTCGGCATCGAAGTCGGCGGCATGGTGACCGGGTATTTCTCTGAAATCGCCGGCATCAGCTCCGAGAGCGATGTGATCGAACACAAGGTTTCGGCCGAGGGCAAAGACTTCGTGCAGAAGATGCCCGGCCGCCTGAAGTGGGGCGATGTGACCCTCAAGCGCGGCATCACCAGCAACCTGCAAATCTGGGAATGGCGCCAGCAGGTCGAAGAGGGCAAGATGAACGACGCCCGCAAGAACTGCTCGATCTTGCTGTACGACCGCAACATGAACGTGGCCGCCCGCTGGGACTTTGTGAACGCCTGGCCGTCGAAGGTCTCCGGCCCGGACATCAAGGCCGACGGCAACGAGTTCGGCATCGAAGAAATGACCATCGTGCACGAAGGTATGCGCCGCACCAAGGCGTAGGCTAGGGAGGCGTGATGGTGATGTCGCGGCAGACTGAATACGAGTTCACCTTACCGGTGGGGTTCACCGACCAGGACGGCACCGTGCATCGGCAGGGCGTGATGCGCATGGCGACGGCGATGGACGAGATCGCCCCGCTGCGCGACCCGCGCGTGCGCAACAACCAGGCCTACCTGGCCGTGATCCTGCTCTCGCGGGTCATCACGCGCCTGGGCAGCCTGCCGATGATGTCGACCGCTGTGATCGAGAATCTGTTCGTGGCCGACCTGGCCTACTTGCAGGCGCTGTACCGCCGCATCAACGAAGACGGCAAGACCACCTTCACGGTGGCTTGCCCCGCCTGCCAGACGAAACACGAGGTGGATCTCGCCGAGTTGGGGGGGTCGTAGGCTACCCCCTCAACCGCCTGCAAGAGGAGGTAGCCTACCTGGCCTACCACTTCCACTGGTCGCTGAACGAGATCATGGATCTCGAACATGCCGACCGGCAAGAGTGGGTGAAGCAAGTCGCCGACATCAATCGCAGGCAGAACGAAACCGCCCCCCGGCGGTAGGGCACGCGCCCAAGCAGCACCCCGAGGCTTAGCGCAACTGGGGACCAGCCGCACCGGTCCCCAGTTGCGCCGGCCAGGTCAGTGTAAGTAACTATGACAAATCTCTCCCACCCCACCACCCGCCTGGGCCGGTCGGCTGCCAAGTCGGAGACCGCCCCGAGCAGCGCCGGCCCACAGGCCAGCCCCCGCGGCGGCGCGGCCGAGGCCGGGCTCGACAGCGACTCGGTCTACAGCTATGCCCTGGACGGCATCACGCCAGCCAGTGTGGACCCCAGCGGCGGCAGCGATCCGCAAGACAGCATTGACCTGGAAGGCCTGGCCGAGCAGCTTTACCGGCTGCTGCTGCACGAGGCCTACCTTGAGCGCGAGCGCCACGGCGCTCAGCGCTGATTATTGGTAGTTGTGGCTTTTAGTCAGGAGGAACTGACATGACGGCTGGATTGCAGACGGCGGCGTTGGGCGCCGCAGTAGACGCGCTGGGCATTCGCTTTGACGTCTCGCCCGCGTGGAAGTTCTACGTGGAAGTCTTAGGCGTCATCATTGCTGAGTTCAGCGAGTGCTCGGGCCTGGGCATGGAGCGCGAGGTCCGGCGCTATCGCGAAGGCGGCACCAACGACTTCGAGTGGCTGCTGCCCGGTCAGATTACCTATCCCAACATCACGCTCAAGCGCGGCATCACCTATAACCGCGAGTTGTGGCGCTGGTTCCGCTGGGGCATGTACGACGGCCAGGTGTGGGGCTTGCACACCATTCCCGGCTCGAGCATCGCCATTCGCGGGCTGAAGATGCTGGGCATCATTGTGCCGCAAGGCACGCATATGTCCATCATCTTGGGCACCGTAGACGGCCGCAAGGCGCGCCACTGGGATGTGATCGGCGCGATGCCGGTCAAATGGACCGGCCCTGAAATGCAGGCCGGCAGCGACCAGGTAGCCATTGAGCAGCTCGAAATCGCCCACCAGGGCATTGACCTGAGCCTGGAAATGGGCACCCCCATGAGCTTCTTTTAAGGCCGGGGACTACGAGCCGCAACTTGATTTGAGCCGATTGGCATGAGCGACGATCCCAAACGCCCCGCCGACGAGGCCGAAACCTCGCGCGCCACGCCCTTGGAGGGCCTGGCGCGTTCGGTGGTTAACCGCGTCCAGCGCGCGCAAGGCGCCCTCTCGCCCTGGACGCAGCGGGCGTTGGGCACGCCGCGCCCCACACCAGTGGTGGGGCAGCCGCCCACGCCCACCGTTAGCCGCGCGACGCCGAAGGCTGGACCCAGTGCGCCCGAACCCGAAGCGCCGGAGGTCTGGCGGGAAGCCCCGCCGCTGGCCGCGCGCCCGGCGTTGGGGCGGGTGGCCTTGGCCACGGCCGGCAACCTGGCGCTGACGCAGCGCGTTCAGCGCCAGGCCGACCGCACCATGGCGAGCGGGTTGATGGATGGCGCGCGCCGCGCCGAACGCCAGGACCGCTTTGCCAGCCGCGTGGGGCAGCAGAGCAATAGCGCCGCGATTGCCGCGCGCTACGAGGCCCAGCCGGCCTCCGCCCCCCAAACAGGATTGGGGCAGGGCGACACGCCCATGCCCGTCAGCGAGCCGAGCGCACCGTCGGTCACCTATTATGGTCCGGGGGCCGACCCGGCCCTGGCGTCGGCCATTCAGGCGGCGCAAGCGCAGCCGCTGCAGCCACCCGATTTCAGCGGCGAGGGCCGCCCCACGCCGCCCAATTTTGCCGGCCGCAGCGGCGACCCATTTGGCGGCCGCCCCGCCGCCGCGCCTGAGACACCTGCGCACCCTGAAAGTGGTCGGGTAAGCCGTGCGGTGGACCCCAACCAGCAGCCCGAACGGCCGCGCGCCACGCCGGCCCCGCTGCAGCAGTCGACGCCGATCCCGCCCAGCGCGCCGACCCAACCGACGCAGCCGCCCTTCCCGCCCAGCCAGGCCCGCCGCGCGCGCCTGCCCGACCCGCCCGCCGCCCCAGCGCCCGAGGCGCCCCCGGCCGCGGTGCAAC
>JBBRZY010000088.1:0-10573 GCA_038252885.1 Anaerolineales bacterium
GCCGGCCGTGCGGCGGCGACGGGTGGGCTTAGTGGCGGGCTTCTTGGTCGCGGCTTTCTTGGTGGCCGTCTTTTTGGTAGTGGCGGTCTTGGTGGCGGCAGTCTTGGTAGTCTTGCGGCTGCCGGCCCCAGCGCGTGAGCGGCGCTTGGGCGCTTGTTGCGCGGCGCTGGCTTCGGCGGCCACGATGGTTTCCGCGGCAGACTCCAGCTCGTGCTCGATCAGGGCGCTCTCCACCAAGTCGTATTCGGCTTCAGACTCTGGCAGGAATGCTGCGGCGGCTTCCGCCGGGGGCGCGTCCTCGCCGACGGCCTGAGCGGCGCGCGGCTGGTTGGTCAGCGGCAAGTCGGTTACCGGGTCGTGCGCGTTGCCGGGGGCGGCGGCCTGGCCCAGCGTGCCTTGCTCGTCCGCCTCGATCAGGCGGCGCCAAGCGCTATGCAGGCCGTCCTCGGTCACGCCGTAGAAGACCCGCACTTCCTGGCCCCGGAGCTGCACCAGGTCGAAGCGGGTCGTGCCACTCTTCTGGCTCTTGCGCCACAGGCCGATGTCATTCAGCCAGGCCACCTGGTCGGTGTCTAGCTCGCCGGCTTCTTTGACCGAGATGGCATAGTGCCACAGCTTGCGGGCCGAGGCGCGCGTGACGCCCTTGACGATGCTGTTGTTGCGCAGGTCGCGCATGGTGTGATAGCGCACGCCATCGCGCTCTTCGGTGGCGACGATCTCCACCCCGGTGCGCGGCGGGTTGATCGCCTGCGCTTCACCGGCGCTGGCCGGCTCTGGCTGCGGGCGCGGCAGGTTGCGGCCCCGGCGCGATTCGGGGCGTGGCAGGGGCGGGTTCACCGGCTCGGGCGCGGCCCGGCGCACGGGGGCGGCTACCGGCTCTCCGTCGGCGGCCTCGACCGGCGGGCGCGGCGCCGCGCCACCGGCACCCGGCTCCCCCCGAGTGTGCCCGCGCAGCACTAACTGAACAATCTCATCGCGCACGGCGAGTGAGGTCTCGGCCTCCTCGCGCACGTAAATCTTGCTCTCCTCGACGGCGTACGGCAAATCGTCGCCGCGCGGCACGAGCACGCGCACCACTTTCCGGCCGCGCGAGGTCTGCACATCCACGGTGCATTCCAGGTGCGGCGTGAGCATCCGGGCGATGGACGAGCGCAATTCGCGCGCCGCCAACTCGGGCTCTTGCACGCCGATGGGCGGCTGCTGGGGGTCGCCGGTGACGCCCACATACAGCGTGCCGCCGTTGGTGTTAGCCATGGCACACACATCGGCCAGCACCTGGTAGAGCTTGCCGCCGCGCTGCGTGGCCGCCTCGTGGAAGGCCAGCACAATGCTGGCGCCTTCCTCGCGCGCCTGCTGCACGATGTCGAATTCGGTGGGGGTCGTGCCGACGGCCGAGTGCGGACGAATGCGGGCGAAGTCGCTGCCGCGGAACAGCTCGCGCAAGGCCTCGAAGTTGACCTCATCAATCAACACGTCGGTCGGGCGGTCGCCCACGCCGTAGTTCTTGGGGTTGTTGGGGTCGCGGTTGAGGCGGTGGGCGTCGGAGCCCATCACGCAGTGCATCCGGCGCGGGTACTCCGGCTTCGAGCCGCTGAAGAAAGCGGCCGTGGTGCGCCGGCCTTTCTGGTCGAGGTCGGTGACCTCCAGCGCGGCCAGGTTCATGTCTTGGGTAAAGGCGATCTTGGTCTGCCCGCCAAAGCCAAAACCGCGCATGGCTACGCCGTTGGTCGAGTTGACGTGGGCGGCAATCGCCAGGCCGCCGGCCTCGTTGATGAGCTTGTAGGCCGTCAGCACATCGCTGCTGGCCCCGACCGTAACCGAGCCTTTGTCGACTTGATCGCGCGGGACGTTCAGCGACAGCAGCAGGTGCTCCAGGTCGCGCAGGGGCGTGTCGGGCGGGAAGATACCGAGGATGTGGAAGCCGAAGGTCGCCGTGAACTCGAAGCCCGGCAGCAGCAGGATCTTATCCAGCAGGCGGCGATATTCGCTCAGGCGCTCGCGCTCCTCGGGCAGCAGGCGCTCTTTGCGCTCTAGCAGCTCGAGTTCGGCGATTTCGTCGCGCAGGCGGCGGAAGCCAACGACCGTGTTGTGGTCAGAGAAGGCGATGATATCCAGCCCGCGCGCCTCGGCGGTGCGCAGGATGTCGAGGTAGGTAACGTGCGGCTCCTGGTAATCGCTGGAGGCCGGGGTGTGTAAATGCAGGTCCATCGCGCGCCAGCCCTGGGTGGGTTGGCGGCGGGGCTTGTTGTTAGAAGAGTTGCGTCTCACAAAATGACTTTCTTGAGGGTAGTGGTAAGTTGCTCGGGGGGATACGGTTTGAGGATGAAGGCGTTGGCGCCGGCGATCTGGCTTTCTTCCCCCAGCTCCATGCCCGAGCACATGATGACTGGCAGGGTGTTCAATTCGGGGTGACGGCGCATCTGGCGCAGCAAATCCAACCCGTCGGCATCGGCCATGCGCACATCCATCAGCACGGCGTCGGGCTTCTCCGCCAGCGCCTGCGCCAGGACGACTTCGCCGCGCGAGACCATGACGACCACGTAGCCGTCGAGCTCCAACAAGGTCTTGAGGAGCGAATTCATGGTGCGGTCGTCATCGACGACCATAACTTTCTTAGGCACAGCCATAGTCCCCCTAGCGCTTCACGCGCGCCTTGGGCCGAGCCGGGGCTTTGGTCTTGGCCGCGGCCGGCCGCCGGCGTTTAACGGCCGGGCGCGGCTCGAGCGCCGCCGCCAGCACATCTTCGACCCGGTCGGCCAATACAAATTTCATCTGGGCGCGGACTTCGGCCGGCACGTCGTCCAGGTCTTTCTCGTTGCGCTTGGGGATGATGACGGTGCGCAGCCCGGCGCGGTGGGCGGCCAGCACCTTCTCTTTGAGGCCGCCAATCGGCAGCACCTGGCCGCGCAGGGTAATCTCGCCCGTCATCCCCACTTCGGGGCGCACCGGGCGGCCGGTGATGAGCGAGGCCAGGGCGGTGGCCATGGTCACGCCGGCGCTGGGGCCGTCCTTGGGGGTGGCGCCGGCCGGCACGTGCAAGTGAATGTCGTGTTTGGCAAAGAAGTCGTTTTTGATGCCCAGGGCGGGCGCGTTGGCGCGCACGTATGACAGCGCAGCGCGGGCCGACTCCTGCATCACCTCCCCTAGTTGTCCGGTCACCTGAAAACCTTTGCCCCCCGGCATCTGCGTGGCCTCGATGAACATGATGTCACCGCCGACCGAAGTATAGGCCAGGGCCGTGGCGACGCCCGGGATGGCGGTGCGCTCTTCCACTTCCTCGGTGTAGAAATACTCCGGCCGGCCGAGGAAATCGAGCACGCGCGCGCGGTCGATCTCCACCGGGTCGGTCTGGCCCTCGGCGATGCGGGTGACCACCTTGCGGCAGACCGCGCCCAATTGGCGCTCCAGGCTGCGCACGCCGGCCTCGCGGGTGTAGTTGCGCACCAGCGTTTGCAGCGCCTCTTCGGTGAAGATGATCTCGGCCGGCCGCAGCCCATTTTCCTTCACCTGGCGAGGGATCAGGTAGTTGCGCGCGATCTGGAGCTTCTCGCCTTCTGTGTAGCCCGAGAGCTGCAAGATCTCCATGCGGTCGCGCAGCGGGCCAGGGATGGGCTCGAGTTGGTTGGCGGTGGTGACGAACATCACCTGTGACAGGTCGAAAGCCACGTCGAGGTAGTGGTCGCGGAACTCGCGATTCTGCTCGGGGTCGAGCACTTCGAGCAGGGCCGACGACGGGTCGCCGCGATAGTCCTGGCCGAGCTTGTCGACCTCGTCGAGCATGATGACGGGGTTCTTGGTGTCGGCCCGGCGCAGGGCCTGGATCAGGCGGCCGGGCAGCGCGCCGATGTAGGTGCGGCGGTGGCCCCGGATTTCGGCCTCGTCGCGCACGCCGCCAAGCGACATGCGGATGAACTTGCGCCCCAGCGCGCGGGCGATGGATTGGCCGAGGGAAGTCTTGCCCACGCCGGGCGGCCCGACGAAGCACAAGATCGCGCCCTCGCGCTCGCTGCGGATGTAGTCTACGGCGGGCGCGGCATCGCCGGCGGCCGGCTCGTCTTGGCCCTTGCGCTCGGCGCGCAATTTGCGCACAGCCAGGTACTCGAGGATGCGCTCTTTGATGTCTTCCAGGTCGAAGTGGTCTTCGTCGAGCACCTGGCGGGCGTGACGCACGTCGAGGTTGTCGGGGGTCTGGCGGTTCCAGGGCAGGCCGGTCAGCCAGTCGAGGTAGGTGCGGATGACGCCGTACTCGGCGGCGGCGGTGGGCAGCTTGGCCAGGCGGTCGAGCTCGCGGTTGGCTTCGCGCGCGGCCTCTTCCGACAAGCCGGTCTCGGCGATCTTCTGCCGGAAGTTCTCGATCTCAATGCTCTGCTCGTCGCCCTCGCCCAGTTCGCGCTGGATGGCCTTCATCTGCTCGCGCAGGAAGTAGTCGCGCTGGACCTTCTCCATCTCCGACTGGGCCTCGGTCTGAATCTTGCGGCCCAACTCCAGCACTTCCACTTCTTTGGTCAGCAGCGTCAGCAGGCGGTGCAGCTTCTCGACGACCGAGTCGCGCTCCAGCAGGTTCTGCGCGTCGGCCAGGTCCATGCGCTGATAGGTGGCGATGGTGTAGACGAACTGGCGCGGGTCTTCGATGCTGAGCGCGGCGGTCATCAACTCGGCCGGCATGGAGGGCACCAGCTCGCCCAGCTTTTGGAACTGGTCACTCAGGTTGCGCATGAGGGCTTCGACCTCAAGGCTGCTGTCGGCCGTCTCGACCGTCTCGGGCGCAAGCTCGATGGTGGCCTTGAGGTAGGGCTCTTCTTGAATGAACTCCACCAGCCGGAAGCGGGCCAGCCCCTGCACCAGCAGCCGGATGGTGCCATCGGGCGCGCGGAACAGGCGGTGGACCACGGCGGCCGTGCCGATGCGGTACAGGTCGGCCGGGCCGGGCATTTCAAGCTCGGGATTGGTGGAGGCCAGCAGGCCGATGATGCGCTGGCCGGCGGCGGCGTCATCGACCAGTTTGATGGAGCGCGGCTGGCCGACGGTGAGCGGGACGGCCGTCAGCGGATAGACGACGACGCCGCGCAGTGGCAGGATGGCGAGAGTGTTGGGGACGGCCGGCTGCGACCCGGCCGACACGGAGGCGTCGGCGGCGGGCGCCTCGACGCCCTTGGTGATGTCAATTGACAGCAGGTCTAAATCCGGCAGGCTAACAATAATTTCTTCAAGCTGCGGAAAGATGGCAGCAGTTTCGAGGTCAGTCCATTTGGTAGCGGTCATTCGGCAATATCAATGCGTTTGGGTTTGAGCTTGGGCAGCCGAATCCGCAGAAACCCATCGCGGTATTCGGCCTCGACGCGGCTCTCGTCCACGGCAGCCGGCAGGTCTACCTCGGCGCGGAAGTCGCCGAAGAGCACTTGCAGTTGGTGGTAGGCGCGCCCAACGGGGCCCTGGTCCGCGCGCGTGCCGCTGACAACCAGGCGGCGGTCGTGAAGCGACACGGCAAAATCCGACTGTTTTACGCCGGCAATCTCGACTTGGACCACGAACAATTCGTCAGTTTCGTAAGCGTCGGTGGGGGGAGTGTACAGGCTGCCGTGGCGGCTTGAGCGAGGGGCGGGTACACCGTAGTACAAGACTTCAATGAAGCCGACTTCATCGAGCGGCCCGGTTTGCCGGGGTCGATTTGCCGTCATAGCGTGCCTACCTCCAATAATTACGCATAATCCTGAGCGATTGTACCACAGTCACGAGCGGGGAGAGAAAAGCTTTGGCCACGCATCGCTTCGCGTGAATGAGGTTGGGGAGCAAGCCGGTTGCGCCGAAGTCTGGGGAGACGGAACTTGGGACTCGGGGGCGGCTGGGCTGGAGCTGAGGTTAGCGCAAGCTGGGCGGAGGGGCTTAGTTGTGTGTCTAATCTTGTCTCGGGCGAGGGGATGACGTTTGGGCCCGGCAAGGGAGAATGGGGCGCTCGGTCGGTATCCCCTGATTCGTTTTGTTTGTGCTTGCTTTTCTACCCGCCTAGCACAGCCCGCACGACCAGCGGCGTGACAAAGACTTCCATCGCCGACGCGACGATGAGCAGCGGCAAAATGACAGCAAGGGCCACTTTGGCCCAGTCGGCCAGGGCGGTGAGGAAGCTGTCGCCGAGCGTGCGATTCGCGGGCGGCGCGAGGAGGGTGCCGCCCAAGCGCAGGATGGCCGCGCCGGTGAGCACGGCGGCGGTGATCTCAAAGAGGCCGTGCGGCAGAATGAAGGCTACGAAGAACTGCACCGGGCTGAGGCCGATGAGGGCCACCTGCCCGGCGAAGTAGCCGGTCAGCGCCAGCGGGACCATGAGCAGCACCACACCCAGCACGCCAAACGAGAAGATGCCCAGCGCCGTAGCGATGGCGAGCGCGCGCAGGTTGGTGAAGAAGACCCAGGCCGCGCCGCCGACCGACACAAAGCCCAACTGAGCCAGGTTGTTGTCGAAGTTGACGGTCACCTCGCTGAGCTGCACGGCGGCGATGGGCAGTTTGTAGACGGCGGCGTAGCTGTTGCCGATGACAGCGGCGATAATGAGCGCCCCGCCCACCAGCGCGGCCGGCAGGCGCAGGCGCTTCACCGCCGGCCAGACCTCGCGCCGCAGCCAGCCCCCTACCCCGTGGCCGCGCCCGGCCCCGACAAAGGCGTTGGCAAAGGTGCGCCAGGTGGCCTTGAGGTTGATCTCGTCAATGTCCTTGCCCAGCAACTCCTCGCGGTTGAACAGCCGCACGCCGATGCGGATGAGGATGCCGGTGACCAGCGCCAGGCCGATGATGACCCACCACAGCGCCTCGTACTGCGCCCAGAACATGATCAGGCTCTCGCCCTGCACCAGGATCGCCATGGGGATGATGATGAAGCTGGCGAGCAGGTTGGCGGCGCGCACTGAAGTGGTCTGGGCCGAGATGACCACCGCCCCGGCCACCATCACCAGCGCCTGAATGGTGGTCAGCGCCAGAATTTGGATCAGCAGGATCGGGCTGGGATACCAGCCAATGCTGACGGCCAGACCGGTGAGGTAAACGGCGATGCCTAAATACGCGGCCAGCAGCGGCGGCAGCATGGCGGCCAGCGTCTTGCCGACATACAACTGCGTGTCGGTCAGCGGGGAGGACAGCAGCGGCTCGAGGCTGTGGCGTTCCTTCTCGCCCACGAAGCTCTCCAGGGCGATGACGAGCGAGATCGAGATGGGGAAGAAGCCGACGATCATCAGCAGGAACGGGATCAGCCGGTCGCCGATGATGTCGGCGCCATACTGCGACACAAAGCTCACCGCCTGCCCGGCCGTGAAGTTCATCAGCAGCGGGAAGAACAGCGTCAGAATGACAATCGGAAAGAGGATGCGCCAGTCTCTAAACTGGTCGCGCACCTCGCGGCGGGTGATGCGCAGCGCCATGCCCAGCGAGTGGTTGATCTCGGCCGGTGTCACAGTTCGGCCCCCTCCGGCCGCTGGACGATCTGCAAGTAGACGTCTTCCAAGCTGCGCGGCACCTCGGCCAGCGTGACGACCGCCACCTGGTGCTCAGCCAGCCGGGCCAGCACGCGCGGGTTGGTCTCGGCCGGCTGCTCGGCGGTGAATTGCAGCCAGTCTGGGCCGCGCTGCCCAACGCTCACCAAGTCGCCCAGGTAGTCGGCCGCGCCGTTGAGCGGGCCAGCGGTGCGCAGCTCCAGTAGCGTGGGGCCGAGCCACTCGCGCTTAAGCTGGGCGGGCGTGCCGTGGGCAATGATGCGGCCACGCCGGATGACGGCGATGTGGTCGGCCAACTGCTCGGCCTCGGTCAGATTGTGGGTGCACAGGATGACGGTGCGCTGTTCGGAGCGCAGCCCGCTGATGGCGTCGCGCACCAGCCGAGCCGAGAGCGGGTCCATGGCCGAGGTCGGCTCGTCGAGCAGCAGCACGGGCGGGTCGTGCAGCATGGCGCGGATCAGAGCCAGCTTTTGGCGCATGCCTTTGGAATACTCGCCCAGCCGCTTGCCCACCGCCTCACGCATGCCGAAGCGGTCGAGCAATTCGGCGGCGCGGGCGCGGGTTTGGGCCGCGCTCTGGCCGTACAACTCGCCGAAGAAGCTCAGGTACTCCTCCGAGCGCATCCGCATATACAGACCGTGGTGCTCGGTGAGCACGCCCACGCTGCGGCGCACCTGGGCGGCCTGGCTGACGACGTCGAAGCCGGCCACGCGCGCCTGCCCGGCCGTGGGTCGCAGGATGGAGGTCAACATGCGGACCGTGGTGGTCTTGCCCGCCCCGTTCGGGCCGAGCAGGGCCATGACCTCGCCCGCGCGCACGTTCAGGTTAACGTCGGTGACGGCCTGAAAGTCATCGAAGCGCTTGGTGAGGCCGAGGGTTTCGATCATGCGGCGCGGCGGGCGGCGGCTATTCGGCCCCGCGCGCCTTGAGTTGGTGCCGCCGCACCACGCGGTGGCGGTTGGTGAGCACCAACCCGGCCACAAGCGCGACGATCAGCATCAGCGTCTGGTTGGCGTTGAAGCCGAACAACTGCGAGCTATCGAGCCGGATGAACTCCAAGAAGAAGCGCAGCACCGGGTACAAGATCAGGTAGATCAACATCAGGTCGCCGCCCTTGAGCCAGTTGATATAGCGGCGGGCGATATAGAGCAGCGCCAGGCAGATCAGCAGGTTGCCGATGGACTCATATAGGAAGAGCGGGTGAAACCGCAGCGCCGGGTCAGTAAACGGCTCGGGCCGCACCACGGTAATGTTGAGGCCCCACGGCAGCGTGGTGGGCGCGCCGTATAGTTCCTGGTTCACGTAGTTGCCCCAGCGCCCAATGGCCTGGCCCAGCGCCAGCCCCGGCGCGGCGATGTCGACCCAATAGGCGAAGTTGAGCTTATTGCGGCGCGCGAACAGAAAAAGCCCCAACAGCCCGCCAGCCACCGCACCGGGCAAGCCCAGACCGCCCTGGCGCACGTCTAGGGCGTCGAGCGGGTTGGTGAGATACCACAGCGTGGTTTTGCCCTCGGCCACCATGCTGGGCGGCGGCGTGAGGATGTGCCAAAGGCGCGCCCCGATGATGCCTAACACGAGCGCCCACAGGATGGCGTCCCACACCAGGTCGGGGTTCTCGCCTTTGCGGCGGGCTTCGAGCGACGACAGGTAGCCGCCGACGAACGCGCCCGTGACCAGGATGATGCCGTAGAAGCGCAGCGGCAGGACAAAGCTGCCGATTTGAAAGTAGATGCCAAGACTGTCAATCGTCATGCGGCCTCCGAATAGGACGAGGTTACGGTTGGCGGGCCTGCTGGCGGGCCTGCCGGCGCACCCACAGCGCCCGCTGCAGCGCGGTGACGTTCGCCAGCACGGCCATGATCCACAGCGCCAGCCAGGGCAGGTTGAGCACCAGGGCCGGGGCCAGGACCAGATAGCGCTCCATGCGCGTCAGCAGGCCCACGTTGGCGTCAAAGCCCAGCGTTTCGGCGCGCGACTTGGTGTACGACACCATCACGCTGCCCATCATCGCGACGAAGACCAGGAGGCAGTACAGGCTATCACCCTGCTGAAGGTAGTAGTACAGCAGACCGAGGAAGATCAGCATCTCGCTCCAGCGGTCGGTGACAGAGTCGACAAACGCGCCGAACTTGGTGGGCTGGCCGAGCAGCCGCGCCATGGTGCCGTCGAGCGCGTCAAACGGCCCAGCGATCAAGATCAGCAGGCCGCCGACGGTCATGAGCCCTTGCGAGAGGAAGTAGGCGCCGACCACGTTCAGGGCCAGGCCCAGCCCTGTCATCAGGTTGGGCGTCAGCCCCACGCGGATCAGCGCGCCGGCGATGGGGTCGAGCGTGCCCTTAAAACGCTGCCGCATCCAGTCGGTGGGCGTCAGGCGCTTCTTGGCGGTTTCATTGGCTTGCATGCGTACGCGCTCCGAGACAGGTTGGTTGGACTACTTGCCGGCGATGAAGTCGGCGGTGCGGCGGCGGGCCACGTCGTCGGTGTACTGCTCGGGCGGCGACTTCATAAAGTAGGCGGCCGGGCCTTTGAGCGGGCCGCCGATGCCCCGGTCGAGCGCCAGCTTGGCGCAGCGTACGGCGTCAATCACCACGCCGGCCGAGTTGGGGCTGTCCCAGACTTCGAGCTTGAGCTCGAGGTTGAGCGGCACGTTGCCGAAGGTGGTGCCTTCCATGCGGATGTAGCACCACTTGCGGTCGGTCAGCCACGGCACGTAGTCCGACGGGCCGACGTGCACGTTCACATCGTCCATCTCGAAATCGAGCTGGGAGATAACGGCGTTGGTCTTGGAGATCTTCTTGGACTCCAGGCGCTCGCGCTCGAGCATGTTGTAGAAGTCCATGTTGCCGCCGAAGTTGAGTTGGTAGGTGCGGTCGAGGTGCACGCCGCGCTCGCGGAACAGGTTGGTGAGCACGCGGTGGGTGATGGTGGCGCCGACTTGACTCTTGATGTCGTCGCCGATGATGGGCAGGCCGCGCTCGGCAAACCGGCGCTGCCAATAGGGCTGCGAGGCGATGAAGACCGGGATGCAGTTGACGAAGCCGCAGCCGGCCTCCAGCACCTGCTCGACGTACCACTTGGTCGCCATCTCTGAGCCGA
>JBBRZY010000089.1:0-10374 GCA_038252885.1 Anaerolineales bacterium
ACCGGCTCGCCCTTCGGAACGAATTCGTGCGCAATGTAGCCGCGGTAGCCCGTGGCGGCGATGGCCCGCAGCACCGCCGGGTAGTTGATCTCCTGCTCCCCGTTCAGGTCATGCCGCCCAGGGTTGCCCGCCGTATGGTAGTGCGCGATCACCGCGTGATACTTCTGGATCGTGCGGATCAAATCGCCTTCCATAATCTGCATGTGATAGATGTCGTACAGCACCTTCACGCGCGGCGAGTTCACACGGTTAACAACCTCGGCCGCCCAGGCCGTGTGGTCCGCCTGATAGTCGGCGTGGTCCACTTTGCTGTTGAGCACTTCGAGCACCAGCGTCACACCCGCCGCCTCGGCCGCCGGGGCTACGCGGGCCAAACCCTCCGCGCACACCGCCATGCCGGCCGCGTCGTCCAACCCAGCGCAGTTACCGCTGAAGCAGACCAGGTTTGCCACCCCAAACTTCTCAGCGCCCGCCAGGTTGCGGCGCAGCTCACGCTCGATGCGGTCGTGCTGGTCGCGCCGGTTCAGCCCCTTCACAATCGAGTCGTGGCCCACCGTGCTGGAGATCGCCAGGCCGTGTTTCTTCACCAGCGCATAGTGCTCCGGCGGCACCAGGTCAATCGCGCCGTAGCCGGCCTCGGCCGCCGCCCGCACGAAAGCCGGCGGCGAGAGCTTGGCCGCCATGTAGCACCACCAGGCCACTGATTGAACAATCGCACCCATCGTTGGCGTTCGCCTTAGTGGCTCTTCAGCGTCTGATAAAACAGCGGCAGGGGTTTGACCGACCGCGCGCTGAACGTGTGGGCCGCCAGCACCCGCGCCTTGGCCGCCGCCAGCTTCCCGGCATCGTTGGCGTGCACCGTAAACAGCGGCTCGCCCTGCTTCACCCGGTCGCCCACCTTGTGGTGGATTACCAGGCCGACCGCGTGGTCAATGCTGTCGGCCTTCGTGGCCCGCCCGGCCCCCAGGTCCACCGCGCTCAGGCCGATCTCGCGCGCGTCCACCCGGCTCAGGTAGCCGGCGCGCGGCGCCGGCACGCCCACAATCAACTTGGCCGTCGGCAGGCGCTCCGGCTGCTCCACCACGCCCACCTCGCCGCCCTGCGCCGCCACAAGCTGTAGGAACTTGGCCCAAGCCTGGCCGCCCTCCAGCGCCGCCACCAACTCGGCGCGGGCCGCCCGCCCGTTGCGCGCGTGCTTCGCCAACACCAGCAAATGCGCGCCAATCACCAAACAGTGTTCGCGCAAGTCGGCCGGGCCGCCGCCGTGCAGCGTGTCAATCGCCTCGCGCACTTCCAGCGCGTTGCCCACCGCGTGGCCGAGCGGCTGGTTCATGTCCGAGATCACCGCCACCGCCCGCCGCCCAGCCTGGCGCGCAATCGCCACCATTGCCTGGGCCAGCTTGACCGCCTCGCCCAGGTTGGGCATAAACGCGCCCGTCCCCACCTTCACATCCAGCACCATCGCTTGCGCGCCGCCTGCGATCTTCTTGCTCATCACGCTGCTGGCGATCAACGGGATCGAGTCGACCGTGCCGGTCACATCACGCAGCGCGTACAGCTTGCCGTCGGCTGGCGCCAGGTTGCCGCTCTGGCCGGTGAGCACCACGCCAATCGTGCGCAGTTGTTGCTTAAACTCAGCCGTGGTCAGCGCCGTGCGAAAGCCAGGGATAGATTCCAGCTTGTCAATCGTGCCGCCCGAGAAGCTCAATCCCCGGCCCGACATCTTGCCTACCGGCACGCCGCAGCTCGCTACCAGTGGCTCAACCACTAGCGTCACCTTGTCGCCCACGCCGCCGGTCGAGTGCTTGTCCACGGCCAGCGCCACGGTGTCGCTCAGGTCGAGCACGTCGCCCGAGGCAGCCATCGCCAGGGTTAGGTGCGTCAGCTCGCGCGTCGTCATGCCCTGGAAGTACACCGCCATAGCCCACGCCGCCGCCTGGTAGTCAGGCACCCCGCCGTCGGTCAGGCCGGCAATGAAGAAGTCAATCTCTTCCTTGCTCAGTTCGCCGCCGTCCCGCTTCTTAGTGATGATGTCAACCGCACGCAGCATACCCATCGCTCCAATCAATCCCCAATTGCGAGTATAGGTCCGTTCGCTCGTCAGGCCACCCGGCCGGTCGCTGAGCCGTCACCCAAACCACTCTTCACCCAGCGCCGGCCACTCGTCGCTCTGGTCGGCGCGCTCGGGCCAGTTGCGCTTGCCGCTCCAGTGGGCAATCGCAATCGCATACACGCTGGTCCGCTTAAGCTCACCCTCGGTGATCGGCCGATACTCCTGCCCGGCTGTCATGGTCGGGAAGTATTTGGCGATGAGGCCGCTCAGGGCCAAGCGCCGCTCGTCCTCCTCCACCAGCACTCCCAAGGTCCCAAACGCCACCACACTCTCGTATTGCAAGCTGAACTCCAGCGCCACATTCGCCGGCAGCAGCCGCCCGAAGATGCTGGCCGAGAAGCACACCCGTCCGTCATGTTCGGCGTTGGCCCGCATCCGCCCCACCACGTTGGAATGAAACACCAGCCGGTGACCCGCCGCGTCATACCAAAACGTCGTTGGGTTAATGAACGGCTGGCCGTCCCAGGCGGTGGCGATGTTCCCCACCTGGGCGCGGCCGAGCACGGCGCGCGTCTCGTCGTCGCTCAGCACCAGCTCGGCGCGCCGCTGCCCGTTGGGCACGGTGCGCTTGGGGTCGTAGTCTTTTGGCATGCCAGCGATTATAGACGTTGGCCCGGACGCGGCAAACCGGTATAATCCGCGTCTATGACCAACACCTGCGACCTGCTGCTTACCAATGCCACGATCCTGACCATGGATGAGCGCTACACGCGCTACGCCGCCGGGGCCGGCGCGGTCGCCATCACCGGCGACAGTATTGTGGCGGTCGGGCCGTATGCCAGCCACTTCACCGCCCCGCAGACGATTGACTGCGGCGGCCAGGCGCTCCTGCCGGGCCTGATCAACGCCCACACCCACGCCCCCATGACCCTGCTGCGCGGCCTGGCCGACGACCTGCGGCTCGATGTCTGGCTACTGGGCTACATGATGCCGGTCGAGCGCGAGTTCGTGCACCCCGACTTCGTGCGCCTGGGCACTGGGCTGGCCTGCGCCGAGATGATCCGCTCCGGCGTCACTTGTTTCGCCGATATGTACTACTACGAAGCCGCCGTGGCCGAAGCCGCCGCCGCCGCCGGCATGCGCGCCGTGTGCGGCCAGACCGTGCTCAAGTTCCCCACCCCCGACGCCGATAGCTTCGAGGACTCGCTCGCCCTGGCGCGTGACTTCATCGTCACTTGGAAGAACCACCCGCTCATCGTGCCGGCCGTGTCGCCCCACGCGCCCTACACCTGCACCCCCGAGATCCTGCACGCCTGCGCGGCCCTGGCGGCCGAGTTCGACGTGCCGCTGCACACCCACCTCTCCGAGACGCTGCTCGAGGTCGAGAACTCACGCCGCGAATACGGCATGCCGGTGGTGCCATGGGTTAAGAAGCAGGGCCTGTTCGAGGCCAAGGTGCTGGCCGCCCACTGCGTCCATATCGACGAGGGCGAGATTCGCACCCTCAAGAACGCGGGCGTCGGCGTGGCCCACAACCCCACCAGCAACCTCAAACTGGCCTCGGGCGTGGCCCCGGTGGTCGCCATGCTCAACGCCGGCCTGAACGTCGGCTTGGGCACCGACGGCCCCGCCTCCAACA
This sequence comes from Anaerolineales bacterium, assembly GCA_038252885.1. Taxonomy (GTDB): domain Bacteria; phylum Chloroflexota; class Anaerolineae; order Anaerolineales; family UBA6663; genus JADZEK01. The sequence continues at coordinate 3,693 of JBBRZY010000089.1, forward strand.
ACGATCTGGATATGTTCACCGAGCTGCACCTGGCCGCCATCCTGGCCAAGGGCATCACCGGCGACCCCACCGTGCTGCCAGCCCGCCAGGCGCTGTCCATGGCCACCCGGCTGGGCGCGCGGGCGCTGCACATCGGCCACCTCACCGGCACGCTAGAGCCCGGCAAGCGCGCCGACTTGATCTTGGTGGACCTGGCGACGCTGCACAACTCGCCTACTTTCGAGCGCGACCCAAACGCCATCTACTCACAGATCGTCTACGCCACCAAGTCCACCGATGTAACTGCGGTAATGTGCAACGGCCAGTGGCTCATGCGCGACCGTGTGCTGCTGACGCTCGACGTGAAAGACTTGCAGCTCGCCGCCGGCGACTACGCCAAGCGCATAGACGGCTTCCTCATCAAGCGCGAGGAGAGCGTTCTGCAAAAGCTCATTGCCATCGGCGGCGCGGTCGAGCAGGAGAGCTTTGAGGTGCAAGCCAAAGTGCGCCTGGCCGACGACGCGCCGGTGCTGGCCGTGATCGCCAGTGACGCGGTCCGCGTGCTGCGCTCAGTGCACTACCACGAGTTTGACACTTACTTCATGTTTGACGACCCGGCCCAGGGCCGTCTGCGCTTCCGCGAGGACGAGTTCATCGACGCCCAAGGCGAAATCGCCAACACCCGTACCCGCCTCACGCTCACCGGCGAGCGGCGTGAGCAGAAGGCCGGCTCGGTGCTGCTCAGCCGCTCGCGCTACCTGGCGCCGGCCATCCACACCCTGCGCTTCTATCGCGAGTACTTCAAGCCTGCCACCGAGCGCGCGATCGAGAAGGACCGCCGCCGCTGGCTGGTAGTCTTCAAGGGCGAGGAGATGTTCGTCAACCTCGACCGCGTCAGCCGCCCCAGCCTGCCCGGCTACTATGTCGAGATCAAGGCGCGCACCTGGTCGCGCCGCGACGCCGACACCAAGGCGGTGCTGATCACTGAGCTGTTGGCCTTGCTGGGCGCGAGCGCTAAAGACACCGTCAAAGAAGAGTACGTGGACCTGCCCGCCTAGCCATGCTCGTTATCTCCGCCCACGCCGACACGGGCTTTAAAGCCCACTCGCTCACCCACCGCGCCGATGGCATCATCCAAGGCCACCTCGACAATTTCGCCGGGGTACAGGCCGTCATGCAGGCGTATTTTTCGGGTCGGCTGACGGGTGGCCAGGTGCGGATTGAGTTGACCTACGGCGAGGAGATTGACTTTGCCGGTGCGTACGACGTGCTGGAAACGCTCAAGCCCGAGGACACTGTGCTGGTGGTCGACGTGACCGGTGCGCCGACCGAGAACGACTTTACGATTGAGAAGTGCAAGCTGCCCGCCATGCAGAGCTACGTGCGCGGCGCGTTGGGCGACCTGGCCTATGACTTGTACGCGGGTTGCCCCGACCCGCTCTCCGACCTGGACGAAGTCGAGGTCTATATCCAGCGCTGCCCGCAGATTTGCTTCGTCGGCGTGCCGGTCTTCGGCGGCGACTACAACGCCGGGCAGGTGCTGTGCCGCCCCGAGAGCATCGCCGCCGTCACCGAGGCCATCTGCCGCCTGGCCGAGGCCTACCTCAAGCACAAGCCCTAGCGGCCCGTCACTCTAAATCAATCTGGATGATGCGCGGCGAGGCGTGAATGCAAATAATATCCAGCCGCTCGGTGCCGGTGTTGGTGAACTTGTGCGGCGTCTCGGCGCTGACAATGACGATGTCCCCCGGCGCGGCGTCGAGTTCCTCCGAGCCGGCCACAAAATGCCCCCGCCCGCTGCGCACAATCCACGTCTCTGAGTATGGGTGGCTGTGCAGCACCGGCCCCGCTCCTGGCACATTGTTTACCAGAAACACCGACACCTCGCCCCCATAGTCTGCGCCCTCAAACTTCAGCGTGCCGCCCGGCGACCGTGCCATCTCGCCCTCGCGTATGACCTGAACCATGGCCTCTCTCCTGTCGCGTCGCCCACATTACCTCTAAGACCGTGGCGATGCGCCACAGCCCGCCTGCCCCACGCGCAACGGCGGGGTCGCCCTTAGCGCGTTATCTTTTGCTAAAACGCGCCTGCCATTCGTACAGCTTATTGAGCGCCTCCACCGGCGTCATCGTGTTGGCGTCCAGCGCGCGCAACTCAGCCAACAGCGGATTGTCAACCGCAAACAGCGCCATCTGCTGCCCTGGAGCTTCGCTTGCTTTGGGCGGCAAGTGCGCGGCCTGTCCGCTGGTGGCCTCTAGTTGGGCCATGATCTCCTGCGCCCGGTTGACCACCGTGCGCGGCAGCCCTGCCATCTGCGCCACGTGAATGCCATACGATCGGTCCGCCCCGCCCGGGACGATCCGGTGCAGGAACACCACCCGGTCGGCGGCGCTGTCTTCGGCCACGGCCACGTTGTAGTTGCGCACGCCCGGCAGCAGCGTCGCCAGGTCGGTCAACTCGTGATAGTGCGTGGCGAACAGCGTCTTGGCCCGCAGGCGCGGGTGGTTGTGAATGTACTCGATGATCGCCCAGGCCAGCGACAGGCCATCATACGTGCTGGTGCCGCGCCCAATCTCGTCCAACACCAGCAGGCTGCGCGCCGTGGCGTGGTGCAGGATGTTAGCGGTCTCGACCATCTCCACCATGAACGTCGACTGCCCCGCGTGAATCTCGTCCTGCGCGCCGATGCGCGTGAAGATGCGGTCCACCAGCCCCAGCCGCGCCGCCGCCGCCGGCACAAAGCTCCCCATCTGCGCCATGAGCGTGATAATGGCCGCCTGCCTCAGGCTGGTAGACTTGCCGGCCATGTTGGGGCCGGTGATCACCCGCACGCACTCGCCCGCCTCAAAGATGATGTCATTCGGAACGAAGCGCTCGGTCTCGGGCAGGTAGTGCTCCACCACCGGATGCCGGCCCGCGTGAATCTCGAACGTTCCGTCCAACTCAAATGTCGGCCGCACATAATCATAGCGGCTCGCCACCTCGGCCAGCCCGGCGTACACATCCACCTGCGCCAGCGCGCGGGCCGTCGCCAGCAGCGCCGCCGCTTGCCCCCCAATCTCGGCGCACATTTCGCGGAACAAGCGCGTCTCGATGTCAAGGATGCGCTCGTCGGCGTTGAGCACCAGCGTCTCGTATTCTTTGAGCTCCGGCGTGATGTAGCGCTCGGCATTCACCAGCGTCTGCTTGCGGATGTAGTTCTCGGGCGCCTGGTCGCTCTGCCCCCGGCTGATCTCGATGTAATAGCCGAAGACCTTGTTGTAGCTCACCTTCAGCGACCGGATGCCCGTGCGCTCGCGCTCGCCCTTCTCGAGGCCGGCGATCCACTCCCGCGCGTGGCGGGCCGCCTCCTGAATGCCATCCAGTTCGGCCGAATAGCCGGGTCGAATCACGCCCGGCCGCGAGAGCACCGCCGGCGGCTCTTCGGCCAGGCCGCTGTTCAGCAGCCCCAGGACCACCTCGCAGGGGTCAATTTCGGCCGCCGGTCCAGCCAGCGCCGCGCCATGGCTGGTGGCCGCGCCGCCTCGCAATAGCTCAACAATCGCCGGTACGGCCGCTAACGTGGTGCGCAGCGCCACCAGGTCGCGCGGGTGCGCCGAGCCGCCCACAATTCGGTTGGTAATGCGCTCCAGGTCGGCCAGCGGCTTGAGCGCCGCCCGCCCCTCGGCCCGCACCATGCCCTCTGCGTGAAAGGCCGCCACCTGATCCAGCCGCGCCTCGATCCGCGCCCGGTCCAGCAGCGGTTGGTTCACCCACTGCCGCAGCAACCGCGCGCCCATCGCCGTCACGCTCTGGTCGAGCACGCCCAACAGCGAGCCCTTCACTTGCCCGCCGCGCAGCGTCTCGGTCAACTCCAGGTTGCGGCGCGTGGCGGCATCGAGTGTCATGAAGTCGTCGAGCGCGTACGTGTTCAGCCCGCTCAGCAGCGCCAGCGCGGCCGGCTGCGTTTCTTTGATGTACGCCAAAATCGCGCCGCACGCGCCGGCCATCAGTGGGGCTTGCTCCAACCCGAAGGCGGCCAATGTTTCCACGTGAAAGTGGTCCAATAGCACGTTGCGGGCCTGGCCGCCGTCGAACTTCCAGGCCGCCAGCGTCGTGCGCGGGCCAGTCAGCCCGTCGAGCGCGGCCGGCGGTGTCTCGCCCTCCGGCACCAGCAATTCGGCCGGACGCAGGCGCAGCAGCTCATGCCGCACCGCCGCACCCACGTCGCTGCCCTGCATCTGGGTCACGGCAAACTCGCCGGTGGTGATGTCGGCGTGCGCGATGGCGGCCCGGTCGCCGGCCGGGCTTATCGCCACCGCCGCCAGATAGTTGTTACGCTGGGCGTCCAGCATCCCCGGCTCCACGATGGTGCCGGGCGTGACCACCCGCACCACCTCGCGCCGGAACAGACCTTTAACCGCCTCAGTGCTCACCTGCTCGCAGATGGCGACGTGATAGCCCTTGCCGATCAGCCGCGCGATGTAGCTCTCAGCCGCGTGATGGGGGATGCCGGCCATCGGCACAAAGCCTTGCTTGCCGGCCGCCTTGCGCGTGAGGATGATGTCCAACTCACGCGCCACCAACTCGGCGTCGGCGTCGAACGTCTCATAGAAATCGCCCATGCGGAACAACATGATCGCGCCCGGATGCTGGCGCTTGGCGTCTAGATATTGGCGGCGGAATGGGACTTCCTCATCGGTTGCCATAGCTCAGGCATTCTATTGGGTTGAGGGTGCTAAGGCAAGCGCAATAATCATTCGCCCCGGGCGTATAATCACCTTAGCCAATCAACGCCAACTTCGCCCTGCCCGCGCCTCGGTTGGGGCTTTTCGTGACCGCCGGGAGGGCCGCCATGCCACGCCGCAGTTACCCGCGCCTGCTGCGCGACGAGTTCCACGGCTACAACGCCGCCAAGTTCCGCCAAGACCTGCTGGCCGGTCTCACCGTCGCCGCCGTGGCGCTGCCGCTGGCCCTGGCGTTCGGTGTTGCCTCCGGCGCCACGGCCGGGGCTGGCCTGGTCACCGCCATCCTGGCCGGGCTCGTCATCGGCGGGCTGTCCGGCGCGCCCTATCAAATCTCCGGGCCAACCGGGGCCATGAGCGCCGTGCTGATCGTATTGGCCGCCAAGTACGGCCTGCCCGGCATCTGGGTCTCCGGCGTGCTCGCCGGCGCCTTGCTGCTCGTCATCGGCCTGTTGCGGCTGGGGCGCTTCATCGCCTTCATCCCTGCGCCCGTCATCAGCGGCTTCACCTCCGGCATCGCCCTGATCATCTTCATCGGGCAGATCGACAACTTCCTGGGCGTCACAACGCCCGGCACCGACTCGGCCGCGCTCAAACTGGCCGGCTACTTTCACGGCGGCTTCGCGCTCAACTGGCAGGCCATTGTGGTTGGGTTGATCGTCATCGCCGCGATGCTGTTGTGGCCCCAGCGCTGGGCGGCGCGCTTTCCGGCTTCGCTGCTCGGTATCATTCTCGCAACGCTCGTGGCCGTGCTCACCCGCTGGCCGGTAGCCGTCATCGGCGACATCCCCCAAACGCTGCTGCTGGCCGACCGGCTCACGCTGGCCACCATCCCCTGGTCGCAACTGCCAGACTTCGTGGCCCCCACGCTAACCATCACCGCCCTGGGTGCGGTCGAGAGCCTGCTGTGCGGCGCGGTCGCCAGCAACATGACCGGCATTCGCTTACAAGCCAACCAGGAACTTATCGCCCAGGGCGTCGGCAACATCCTGATCCCATTCTTCGGCGGCGTGCCCGCCACCGCCGCCATCGCGCGCTCTAGCGTGGGCATCAAGTCCGGCGGGCAGACGCGGCTCGTCAGCGTCATCCACGCGCTGGCACTGTTGGCCTCGATGTTCATTCTGGCCCCGGTCATGTCGCGCATCCCGCTGGCCGCGCTGGCCGGCGTGCTCATGGTCACCGCCTGGCGCATGAATGAGTGGGAGGCCATCCGCTACGTGTTCGGCAAGCGCTTCAAGACCGCCATCATCACATTCATCATCACCATGTTGGCGACCATCACGCTCGACCTGACCCAGGCCATCTTGATTGGGGCGTTCTTATCGGGGGCGGTGTTTCTAAATCAGATCGCCAGCCTAAACGTGGACGTGCAGTTGGTGGATGTGGAGCGGCTGCGCCAGCGCGGCATCGCGACCGCCGGCCGCTGCCGCCACGTGCGGGTGGCCTACCTCACCGGCCCGCTGTTCTTCGCCGCCACCGGCACCTTCAACGAGGCCTTCGCGCGCCTGGGCGACACCCACGCGCTAATCCTCTCCATGCGCGCCGTGCCGTTGCTAGACACCTCCGGCTTGCAAGTGATGCTGGCGCTGCACGAGCGCCTGGCCCACAGCGGCAGTCAACTCATGATCTCCGGCGCGAACGACCAGGTCAAGCGCATGCTCGGGCGCGGCGGGCTGCTGGCCGCCATCGGCCCCGAGCACGTCTACTGGAGCGCCGATCAAGCCATCATTGCCGCCGAGCAGGTAGTCTGCCGCCACTGCGCAGCGGAAGCCTAGTCCATCATCCGACAACCCCCTCGCTACCCACCGAACGCGCGACTGCAACCCTGCCGCGCTAAAACTCCTTAGACCCAATACAGTTCAGTTAGCCTCGAAGCCCAGTCTTTTCCGGGGTCCCTTGAGTCCCCCGAGTCCCCCCCTTAGACCCTTTATGCCCTTTATTCCCCTTTGCTCGCAACGCGTTGAGCACTAACTGAACT
>JBBRZY010000090.1:0-10362 GCA_038252885.1 Anaerolineales bacterium
CAGTGGCCGGCCGGAGCGCAGGCTGCGGCTGACCTCGCCCGCCAGCACAATATCGAATTGCCGGCGGTTGGCAATGCCGGTCAGGCCGTCGGTGGTGGCCAAGCGCTGCTGCTCGGCATACAGGCGGGCGTTCTCCAGGGCCAGCCCGGCGGCGGCGGCAAAGGTCGCCAGGCGCTCAGCCATCAGCGGCGTATAAAAGTTGGCCGTGGATTTGTCGAGCGAGATAAATCCCAGCAACTGCCCGCGTGCCACAATCGGCGCCCCCGCCCACGAGCGGATGTGCTCAGATATGCTGTTCCTCACCCAGCGCGGATCGGCCAGGGTATCGGGCACGACCTCCGGCTGGCGGCTGTGCGCCATGCGCGCCAAGTTCGAATACTCGCTCAGCGGCACTGAGAAGGCGTTGACTTTGTTCGTCAGGCCGAACCGCTCGTAGCCGCGATAGCGCCCGATGTAAACTTGGCCCAGCCGCGCGTCGTAGAGCATGATGCAGGCCGTGTCGTAAGGGGTCACGCGTTCCACGTGGTCAAGCAGCACATCGAGGATGGCGTCGGGGTTCAGCTCGGATGAGAGCGTGACGGTGATGTCGCGCAAGGTGTCGGCCAACACGCGCTGTTCGCGCTCAGCCGTATGCAGCCGGGCGTTGTGGATGGCTGTCGCGGCGCGCGTGCCGAGCGTCTCCAGCAGTTCAACATCGGCCTCGCTAAAGGCGTTCAGCCGGCGGCTCTCGACATTGAGCACGCCCAAACACTCTCCGCGCAGCAGTAGCGGCGTGGTCATCTCTGACTGACTCTGGGGGTCCACTTTGATGTAGCGCGTGTCGTCGCGCAAGTCCGCCACCGACACCGGCACTCGGTGGGTGACGACCCAGCCCGACAGGCCGGCGGTGGAGGCGATCTGAGCGCCGACATACGACCGCGGGTAACCGGCATCTGCCGCCACCGTCAGCGTGTCGCCGGTCAGCAGCAGCAGCGCGCTGTTGTCGGCCTGGAACAGTGCGCGGGTACGATCAATGATGATTTGCAAGCAGGCCGGCAAGTCGAGCGTCGCCAGCGCATGGTCAATCTCGTGCAGCGCCGTCAACTTGCCGATCTCACGCTGCAATTGCAATTCGGTCAGGCGGCGCTCGGTCAGGTCTTCTATCAGGGTCAGCGTTCCAACCAACTTGTCGTTCACAATCAAAGGTACGAGCGTGGTGCCCTGCGGCATTTCGGGCAGGCCACTGGCCTCCTCCGCCGGGAGACGCACAAAGTAGCGGTAAGTATCCGGGGAGAGGCGGAGACTGTCCCGGCTTTGGCGGACGAGGTCATAAGCGGCCAACAGACTCCGCTCTTCGAGGTCGGGGAAGGCCACCCCGAGCGGCTGACCAATCAGCCCGTCCGGTTCCAGCGCCAGCCGTTGGCGCAGCCAGCGGTTGAGCTGCTGCACCACCAGATCGGCATCTGTGAGCAACAGGCCAATCGGGAACGAGTCGAGCAGCGTCTGACTGAAGAATGGCATAGGGCGGCTACAGTGGCCGGGGGGTGAAGCGATAGCCGCGCCCGGCAACGGTGTGCACATAGCGCGGCGAGGCCGGGTCGGGTTCGATCTTCTCGCGCAGGCGGCGCACCAATTGCGCCAGACTGTCGTCGCGCACGCCGCGCTCGTAGATGCGGTCGTCGGGCCACACGGCGCGCACCAGGTCGTCCTTTTCGCAGACCTGCGCTGGGCGGGTGGTCAGGTAGCTCAACAGCAGGTTTTCCTTGGCAGTCAGTTGAGTCGTGTCAAAGCGCGCCGCGCGAAACGACATCAGCAGGTCAATGGGCAGGAGGCCAGCCGCCTCCAACTCGGCCTCCACCGGTTCGTCCTCCCAGAACTCCAGCACGCGGCGCTGCACCGCCGGGTGCTGGGCCAGCGCGGCGGCGTCGAGCGCGGCCCCAGCGGCGTGCGCTTCGCACGCCGCGCGCAGCAGCGCTGGATAGCCGCCCGACAGCGCCAGGAGTGCCGCGACGGTCGCTGTCGGCCACTGGAGGCCCTGGCGGGCGGCGTACCGCGCCACGGTCCACTGAGCGTCGGCGGCGGCCAGCGGGCCAAGCCAAACCACCCGTCCGAAGAACAATTCAGCCAACTCGCTGGTGGGCGGCAGTGGGCGCCGCGTGGCCACGACATAGGTCAGTTGGTACTTGTGTGCGTCGCGCAGCGCGCGCAGATTGTTATAGAGGCTTTCAAGCGCGTCGCGTGGCAGCCCCCCACCCCGCCCGGTGAGGGTGCTCAGGTCAAGCACGAAACAAACCGCGGCGGGGGCCACCAGGCGGCCGCTGAGCGCAGTTTCTAGATCGTCAAACGCTGCGGCCGTTGAAGCTGGCTCCGTCATCGAGGCCGCGCCAGTGATGGCGCGCTGCATGCTGCGTAAAAAGGCGGGGGCCGTCGGCTCTGCCAGGCGGTTGCTATCGACCAGGACAAAGGCCGTAGGGGCAACAGGGGCGTGGTGAGCCAAAAAGCCGAGCAAGTTGCTCTTGCCCGCGCCACTCAAGCCGACCACAGAGACGCAATCGCCCGCAGCCACGGCGCTGGTGATCGCGCCAATTTCGGCCGCCCGATACTGCTCAGGGTAGTCCTCCCAGCCAGTCACGCGCTATTCGCACCCTTCTTGTGCCGGATTATACTATGATGCCCAAAAAGGTTGGGGCAGCCACGCACGGCAATAGGACTTTAGTCCTATCCGGTTGTGGGCCAACGGTCGGTACGCGAAATACACTAGCCGCTCAAGAGAATGGCAGCAGATTGTCAAGCCGGCGGGCGCGGATGGGGGTAGACTGGCGGCATGAAGACGAGTGGCCAATGAAAATGAAGGGGAAACTAACCTATCGCGGGCGGGTGTACCTGGCGCTGGCCGGGCTGGCGGTGCTGCTGGCCTCGGCGGCAGTGCTGGCCTACGCCTATTGGCCGACCGGTACAGTAGTGGAGCAGTTTGAGCCGCCGGCCACGCTGTTTGCGCCGCCGCAGTCAGCCGTGCCCGCTGAGAGGCTGGAATGACGCGGCGGCACGGGCTGGGCGTCATCGTGGTGGCGGCGGCTGTGATTGGGCTGGCGGCCTGCGCCCCGCAATCCACGCCGACGAATGTGCCGACCCAATCGGTGCAAGTCACGCACGAAGTCATCGCGACCAGCGCGCCCGCGCAGACCCAGTCGCCTGAGCCAACGAGCGCACCAACCAACGTCCCGCCGGGCACGCCCACCGCCGCCACCCAACCGCCCGTGGTCGAACCGCGCGTGGTCGAGTTAGAGTGGCCGCCGCAGATGCGCCTGGGCGACTCGGACATCGTGCGCGTTTCGGTCATCCCAGCTGAGAACGCGCTGGAGGTGACGACCGAGTTTGAAGACCACACCACCGTTACCCAGACCGTGCCAATTGAACGCCTGCCAGGGTTCGACTTGGTGGCGGTGGCGCGGCTCGATGCGGCGGGCTTTGCCAGCGCACCGGAAGGCGATCAAGAGCAGGCGCTGCTGGTCGGCCGGACAGCCACGTGGCGCTGGACGTTGCGGCCACTGGCGGGCGGGCAGCAGCGACTAGCGGTGAGTGTGCGGCTGCGTTGGCTGCCACAGGCCAGCAACCCGGCGCCAATGCGCGAGGCGGCGCTGTTTGAGCGGGCTCTGACGGTGCAGGTGCTGTCGTTCCTCGGCCTGACCACGCGCGAGCTGGCCTTGGTGGGGCTGGCCGGGTTGGCGGTGGGCTGCACGCTGAGCCTGCCGCTGGCGGCGCACGCTTGGCGGCCGGCGCGGGCCCGTTCGGTGCTGCAATGGCTCGACCCCGACCCGGCAGTGGCGCTAGAGACGCCGCCCGGGCTAACACTGGCCCCAGTGGAGGCCAACCTGCTGCGAGCGCTCTTTGCCAGTTATGGCCGGCTGGTCGTCGCGGCCGAGTTTCGGTCGGGATACTCCGGCGCGCGCACGTTCGTCGCACGGCCCATTCGGCCCGATGGCCGCGCCGACGCCTACACCATCGCCAAGATCGGTGAGCGCAGCGCAATTGAGCACGAGTTTGAGAACTACGAAGCGTTTGTGAAGGACACCTTGCCGCCGATCACTGCCCGGATTCAGGCGCGGCCGATTGCCCTGCGCGACAGCCGCCGGTCCGGCAGCGCGCATCCGGCGCGCGCGAGTGCGGCGCTGCGCTACACCTTCATCGGCGAGGCGGGGCAATCACCCATTAGCTTGGGCGCGGTGCTGCAAACTAGCCCCGACCCAGTCTGGCTCACCAAGTTGTTCAGCACCTTTGGCCCCAACTGGTGGCTGCAGCGCCGTCCTTACACTTTTCGGCTGGCGCAGGAGTACGACCGGCTGCTGCCGACGCATTGGGTGCTGGAGCCGGCCGCGCCGGGTGCCCTTGTAACTCGCGTGCTCGATGGGCTGCGGCCGCCAGCCGAAGTGACGCTGGCAGTGGGCGACATCGTACGGCTGCAAAATCTGCGTGCGTATGAGGTGCGGCCAGATGGCGTGTCCATGTCGCTGGCGGGCAGGGCCGCGCCGGGGCAGCCAGGAATGCGGGCGCGCTGGTTGAGCCTCACGTCACCGCATGGAGCGACGGCGCGCGTGGTGGCGACACGGGCCACACTGCTAGCCGAACTGGTGCAAGGCTTTGACCTGATGGGCTTGCCCGATCCGCTCCAAGCGCTGCCGGGGCTGCTGGGCGAGAGCCTCAGTGGCACACAGGCGACGATCCACGGGGACCTGAATTTGGAGAACGCGCTGGTGGGGCCGGGCGGCTTTGTATGGCTGATTGACTTCGCCCAAACGCGCGACGGCCACACACTGTTCGACTTCGCTTATTTAGAAGCGTGCCTAATCGCGCAAATGTTGCCGCCAGCCGAGGCGGACGAGGCGCAGACTTTCACCGACCTGGCGGAAGGGCGGCATCCGCTGCAAGCCGCCATCCGGGCGATGGTGGCCCGCTGCTTGTTCGACCCCAGCCGGCCGCGCGAGTATCAACTGGCGCTATTGCTGACTTGCCTGGGCGGGCTGAAGTTCGTCAATCTCGACCGAGCGCAGAAGCGCCGGCTTTATCTGACGGCGGCGGCGTTGTTACAAGCGCTGGGCTAACACGCGCGGTAGTGGGTGTCGCTGAGGGCGCGCAGGCGCACGGCGGCTTGCTCAGCGGTGAGGTCGCGTTGCGGCATGGCGAGCAATTCGTAGCCCACCATGAACTTGCGCACCGTGGCCGAGCGCAGCAGCGGCGGGTAGAAGTGCGCGTGCAGGTGCCAGGTTGGGTGGGGCTGCCCATCGACCGGCGCGGGGTGGAAGCCCATCGAGTACGGGAACGACACCTCAAACAAGTTGTCATAGCGCGTCGTCAGCCGGCGAAAAATGTCGGCCAGACCGGCAACTTCGGCGGGGGTGAGGTCGGTCAGCGCGGCAACGTGGCGGTTGAAGACCACCATGGTCTCAAACGGCCAGATAGCCCAGTAGGGCACCAGTGCGGTGCAGTGCTCGTTGGCAACGACCAGGCGTTCATTCGCCACGCGCTCTTGCGTCACATAGTCACACAGCAGGCAGCGGCCGTGGTCGGCGTGGTAGCGGGCCTGGGTGGCGAGCTCCTTGGCCGGTTCATTCGGCAGATGGCCCGAAGCCCACACCTGGCTGTGCGGGTGCGGGTTCGAAGCCCCCATCTGCGCCCCCTTGTTCTCAAATAGCTGCACATAGTTGATATCGTCCAGCGCAGCCAGGTCGCGGCTCTGATCAACCCAGGTCTGCACCACTTGCTCAACGGCGGCCAGCGGCAACTCTGGCAGGCTGAGGTCGTGGCGCGGCGAGAAGCAGATGACGCGGCACAGCCCCTGCTCCGGTTCATAGGCAAACAGCGAGCCATGCTCGGCTGGCGCGGCCTCGGGCACGCTCGGACGCAGCGCGGCGAAGTCATTGTCGAACACAAAGGTGCCGGTGTAAGCCGGGTTGCGCACGCCCCCTGCCCGTTCGTTGCCGGGGCAAAGGTAGCAAGCCGGGTCATGCGCCTCCAAGTTCTCGGGCGAGACGCGCTCGACCTGGCCGAGCCAGGGGCGCTGGGCGCGGTGCGGCGAGACCAATACCCACTCGGCGGTCAGGGCGTTGTAGCGGCGATGCGGAAAATCGAGCGGCATGATTCTGACTTAGCTGGAGAGCGGGGCCGGGAGCGTATCGGCCAGGACTTCATAAATCTGCTCTTGTGCCACGCGGCCCTTAACGTGCACCGGCGGCAGGGCGCGCGTGCGCACTTGGGCGGCCACGCTCTCGTAGGCGGCCTGGCTGAGTAATATCTGCCCCGGCGCGGCCAATTCCTGCAAGCGCTTCGCCAGGTTGACCACGTCGCCGATGGCTGTGTAGTTGAACAGTTCCGAAGTGCCGACGTTGCCGACAATGGCCTCGCCCATAGTGATGGCGATGCCGAAGTGCAGCGCCGGCTGGTCGGTGTGGGACAAGCGGTGCTCCGCCAGCCGGGCCTGCATATCGAGCGCGGACCGAACGGCGCGCAAGGTGTGATCGGGCTGCGGGTCAGGCACGTTGAAGAGTGCCATCACGGCGTCGCCCAGGAATTTGTCAATCGTGCCTTCCTGCGCCAGCACGGCCTGCGCCGCCAGGTTCAGGTGGTCGTTCAGTAGCCCGAACAGCAACTCCGGCTGCGTATGCTCGCTCAGCGTAGTGAAGCCGCGCACATCGGCGAAGAGCGTGGTCACCACCTGGCGTTCCCCGGCCAGGTTGGGCGGCTCACTCAGCAGCTTGTCGCGCACGCGCGGCGTGACCACGCGGCCAAACGTCTGGCGAATGCGCTCGCGCTCGGCTTCCGAACGGCGGCGGTCGGTCTGGTCGTCCAGCACCAAAGTCACGCCGATGGTATTCTGAGCGGCGTCCCTTAGCGGCGAGACCGACAGCAGCAGAAAGACTTGCCCGCGCCCGGCCACCTCGCAATTCAGCGGCTCGCCCGTGAGCGGCAGGTCACCAGAGCGCGCCAGGGTCACCAACTGGGTCAGGTAGGCCGAATGGTCGGGCAGCAAGTTCGCAAAGGGCTGGCCGAGGACACCTGCCAGCGTGAGGCCAAGCGCGCGCTGCGCGGCGGCGTTGATACTGGTAATGCTGCCGACGGTATCAATCGTGACCACCCCCGAGGCGATGGACGCAAAGGTGTCGTCCAACAAATTCTTCATCTCAACCGTGCGCTGGTAGTTGCGGCGCAGGTTGACGTACAGCCGCGCATTCTCCACTGCCAGCGCCGATTGGCTGGCGAGGGTCGCCACAAACTCCAGGTCATCCTCTGAATACGGCTCACCCGAGCGCTTGGGGCCCAGGCCCAGCCAGCCGGTCAGGCGGCGTTCGGCGCGCAGCGGCGCCAGGACGATCAACCGCAGCTCGGCCAGGATGCGCCAGTCGCCCGTGGGTGGCAAGCCGCCGGCCGAGTCAGGTGTCAGGCTGAGCGGGCGCTCAGAGTCAAACAGGCGATAAGCCAAGGCGCCGTCGGGGGCGAACTCGGGCACGGCGGCCAGGCCGTCGGCAATATGGGCCAGGTACGCGCCGGCGTCTTCGTCGAACAAGTAGACCAGCGCCCGATCCGGCAGCAGCGTGGCCTCCAACCGGCCCACCAGGCGCTGCAGCACCAGGTTTAACTCAATCGTGCTGGTCAGCTCACGTGCAAAGGCTTGCAGCACCTGGGCGTAGTCGGCGCGGTGGCGGTAGAAGAGCCGGTCCACCGTGGTCTGCGCGGCGGCGCGCAGCGGGTTGAAGAGCAGCACCATGGCGAACAAGGCCAGCGAGATCACCAGGGGGTCATTGGCCAGCAGGCGCTGGCCCAGCAGCGCGCTCAAAGCGGCCAGCAGGCTGAAGTAGACCGCCACCACGGCGGCCGTCATCAGGCCATATTCGACCTGCTGGTTGAGCAGCCGGTCGAAGTCGGGAATGCGATAGCGGATGATGGCGTAGGCCGCCGAGAACGGAAAGATCACGAAGGCCGGGAAGTAAATAATGGGCAGGAAGCGGGCCGGCTCAGGGCTGAGCACGGTCGGCAGCAGGTAGAGCACGAAGGCCGGCCCAAAGGCCAACAGCGCTCCAAAAACGATCACGCGGCTTTGCTGACGCACCACCGGCGAAGCCGAGCCGCGCAGCCGGATCGTGAGCAGCGTGAAGAAGATCGCCAGGCCGAACGCGATCAGGATGTAGTTGTCGATCCAACTGCCGATGTAGGCCCAGGGCGTGGGGCCGTTGTAAAGCTGAATTTCTGTCCAGCCAATGGCGACCAGGCCGGGGAACCAGACCAGGTAGCGGGAGGCGGGCCAGCGGCGCACCCAGCGCGTATCACGCGGGAAGACCAACGCCAACGCGGCCAGCGCCGTGCCGGCCAGCGGCACCGCCCCGGCCCACAGCCGCGCCAGCACGTGCGTGGCGTTCATGTCTAAGAACGTGCCGGTCATGACTGCCAGCGCCGAGCAGAAGATCAAGTACACCCGCCCGGCGCGCGTGCGCCAGCGCAAGACATAGACCCAGAGGCCCAGCCCAATGAAAACCAGCCCGACGACATACGGCACCAGAAAGAGTCCGGCGAAGTCGTAGAAGTCGGTCGGCTTGACGGCAACGGTGACGGTGCTGGTTGCGCCGGTGTCAGGGAGAACGAACGTAAGCGTCACCGGGCTGCCGAGCGGGCGGTCGAAGCGGCGGAGGAGGTCATCGGTGGGGCCGACCGGCACGCCGTCGATGGCGACCAGGCGGGCGGGCCAATCAATGCCGGCGGCTTTGGTGGCCCAGTCGGGGCCTTCGATGCGGCTAACGACCTGATTAGGCTCGAACAGCGCGCCGACGAACGGGGTACGATACCAGCGCCACGCCTGGAACGGCGCCACAATCATGGCGAAGACGGCCAGGGCGAAGATGGACAGCGGGGCGGGATGGCGCGTCCAGTGCGCCACCGGCTCTACGCTTTGTTCCAGTGTGTCGGGGTCTGACGGCGGCATGCGGCCCCTGGCTGGCTAACTGGCCGTCAGCCGACCGGCCGATTGTCGAGCCGGAAGCCGTGGCCACGCACCGTGACAATATAGTGAAAGTCGGGGTCGATCTCGGCCAGCCGGTCGCGCACGCGGCGCACCAGCGCGTCGATGGCCTGCTCAGACACGCCCGCGCCGCTGGCCTCCGGCCAAACGGAGAGGATGACCTCATCGCGCGAGCACACCTGGCCGGGCCGCTGGTAGAGCAGCTCGAGAAAACGAAACTGCGGGACCGACAGCGGCGGGTCGAGCTCGCGGTCGTTGAGCCACACGCGCCGGGCCGCGCCATCGAGCCGCAGCCGGCCCACGCTAACCACCCCGCCCTCGGGCGTGGTTTCGATGCGGAGCGGCACCGTGGCCTCCGAGCCGACGTAGGCCAGCTTGGCGACCAGCGCCACCTGGATCAGGTCGCCGTCTTGCAGGCGCTGCGTGCCGACCAGCGGCTGGCCGTTGAGGTGCGTGCCGTTCTTGCTAGACAGGTCTTCGATTTCAAAGCCGCCGTCGACGCGGCGCAGCGTCGCATGGCGGCGGCTGACCTGCCGATCAGGGATGATGATCTCGCAGGTCGGCTCGCGGCCGATAGTGGCCTCGGGCATGAGCAACACCCAGCGCTGGCCGGCGATGGGGCCGGTTTGACCGATCAGAATGGGGACTTCGTTTTTACCAGGCATTGGAACAGGTTATAATACCGGACTTACCGGAGGTCAAGGCAGTGGCAGGGTTGCTCGCGGGCCAGTGGAGAGACTGGCCCCTCGCCGGAGCAGCCTTTTACACCAACCACCTGCCCCAGTCTCTCCAAAGCGGTCGATGCATGGACCGAGCCAGACCGGCTTCCGGATAGACGCGCGCAGCCGCCCCCAGCGGATAGGCCCAGTGCCCGGTGCGTGCACAAGGAGGATCACCATGTTGCCGCCGCTCCAGCTTGGAGAGGTGCTGCGCGGCCGCTACATGATCACCACATATGTCGGGCAAGGTGGACAGGGTTCGATCTACCAGGCAGAAGATTTGCGCCTGGAGGGCCGGCTGTGCGCCATCAAGGAGGTGCAGAACGACCCCAGCTTGCCCCCCGAAACCCAACAGCAGGCGCGCGATCAGTTCTATCGCGAGGCCTCTGTTTTAGCGCGTCTCGACCACCCCAATCTGCCCAAAGTTTCCGACTTCTTTTCCACCGCCGACCGCGATTACTTGGTGATGGACTTTGTGCCCGGCCACGACCTACGCGCGATCGTGGCTGAGGCGCGCCAGAACGGCCGCTTCCTCAGCGAGAGCGAAGTGCTGGGTTGGGCCTATCAATTAGCCGACGCGCTCGAATACCTGCATCGGCAAGATAGCCCAATCGTCCACCGTGACATCAAACCGTCCAACCTCAAGATCACGCCCAGCGG
>JBBRZY010000091.1:0-10350 GCA_038252885.1 Anaerolineales bacterium
CGCAAATGCCACCAGGTGTCGCTGTCAACCGCCACGCGCGCGGCCATCGCCAGCAGGCCAAGCAGCATAATCGCCACGACCAGCCGATGGAAGTTGAGCTGCCAGGTTTGCGTTTTCACCACAAATTAGCCAATGATAACCACAGCGCGGTGCGGTCGAGCCGCCTCCCGCGATTGATCCCGAGTTGGATTAAGTGCCCCAGCGCCCCATGTCCTTAAGCAGCCGGTGGTTCTGGCCGCCCCTGCGGCCGGCGACTCCGATAACGGTCCGACGCCAGACACAGCCACAAGAAGGCCACAAAGAGCCAGCCCAGCCACCACCCAGCCGGCCCCAGCCAGTTGGCCGTCAGCGGCAGCCAGGAAAAAACACATGCCCAGGCAGCCGCGCCCGGCCGCAGCCGCGCCATCGCCGGCACCACCGGCAGCAGGTTGTAGGGGATGAGATGCGGCGTCATGCAGGCGCCGGCCAGCATCATCATATCCATATCGCCACGCGAGAGCCACAGCAGCGGCACGGCCACAATCGCCCCCCACCATCCGATGGAGATATCCTGCACATAGCGGCCTTCGGCATAGTAAGAGTTGGCGGCGAACATCTGCGCCGGCCAAAAGCCCCAAATCAGCATCGACACCAGCACCACGACCACCAGCGCGACCACATAGGCCGGGCGCGCCCCAAACGCAAAGATCGACACTTGCGGCTTTAGCAGCGCCAGAGGCGCCAACCACGGCAACCCCAATAGGCCCAACAACACCAGGCCTTCGAGTTGACCCAGGAAGAGCGTCCACAACAAAGGCAGCGTCAGAAAGGCCAGCACCAGGCTGACAGGGTGCCGTGCGCGCTTCAAGGTCGCCAGGCCCATCGCCCCCAGCGAGAGGCCAATGAGCGCCGGCCACGTCAGCCAGCGAATGACGTATAGGCCCCACGGCGGGTAGAACGCGGGCAGCAAGCCTTTGCTAAAGACGTTGACCCAATCGAATCCGATGAAGCCATCCGCGCGGTACAGGGTCGCGCCCAGCCCAAACACCCCAGCGAATAGCACTAGCAAAATCAATTGCGGGCCAAGCGCAATCTGCCGGGCAAAGATGTTCTGCGCCGGGAACAGTGGGGCGCTCCAAGCCACCAACCGGCCCCAGAGTGACTTTACTTGGCCCATCGGAATACTCCCAGAACTGCCAGCCAGCCAATGAGGGTCAGCCCGCCGCCCACCAAGACCGATAGTGGCCGGAAAATAAAGTCAACCACCTGTGTTCCCGGCCCGATCGGCACCGCGCGCAGCAAGCCATCTACAGTTTCAAGCGGAACGGTCCGGCCGTCAATCTGAGCCGCCCACCCCGGATAAGCAATCTCGCTCAGAACCAGCAAGCCCGGTCCGGTGGCGCGCACGGCCATGTGATCCGGCGACCAGTCTTCTACCTGAGCGCTGCCGCCATCTGCCAGCCAGGCCCGTGGTTGCGCCAACTCATTCTCGTATATTCGCGTCGCCTCGAATTGTTGCACCAGCTTGAACCCGGGAGTCGTCACGTCAAATTCTGCAACCAGGTAGCGGACGTTGAGCCGGCCCAACATTTCGGCGTCTGGTAAGGGCGTGGTCGCGCGGTCGCGGCTGTAGCGCGCCGGCACGCTCACACTGTATTCCGTCGGGATTATCTGGGTGGCCTGCTCCACGAAGCGGGCCAGCGTCGCAAGGTGCAGCGGGTCTACGCCCTCGACATGCTGCAACCCATCTGGCAGAGGCAGACTGGCCGACGACGAATAGACGCGAAACAGGCCCGGCTGGGCCGCCAACCAGGTCGCCACTGGCGACAAGGCCGGCACCGGCTGGACCGTTAGCAGGGAGGTGTTCATCCACAGCAAATCGAGGCTGATGACAAGCAATAGCACGGGCAGTCCCAGCCGCGCATAGCGCTGTAGCCCGAGGGTATCTCGCCATCGCCCGCTCAGGGTCTGCCAACCGTGCGCGGCCAACAGACATACGCCAAAGGCCACGATAAACCAGGCCCGCGAGGGCACCCGCAATAGGCTCACGCCCGGCAGCCAGCGAAAGATCAGCGGGAACAAGAAACTGTTGGTGCCCAGCGCGAACAGGCCAGCAATGACGGCGGCCGCCGCCCAAAACGGCCGGCGTCGAACGCCAATTATGGCTAGCCCGAGCGGCGCCAGGCCGACATACGTAACCCATTCATGGATAACCCCGCGCAGTGGAATCGCCAGGCCAAGCACGTACGGCCAGGGCGGCAGCGAGTAGATCGCCGCCTCGTCGAGGGTTAAAGCCGTCCGACCCGAATAGCGGACTAATTCGGCCAAGGGTATGAGCAGCACGGCGCTGAGCAGCAAGAAGAAGACCACAGCCGCGCCAGTGGACCATACCAAGGTCGTAAGCGCCGGCCGGAGTGGCCCAGGCGTGCGGCGCGCCGCCGCCACGGTGGCCAGACCATACGCGCCGGCCAACCAGCCGGCATAGGCCGGCCAGCGCACATCGGCCAAAAACATTGTCGCCAAGACCACGCCCACCAGCGCGGCTGGCCTTAGGCCCGGGCGCACGGCCAGCGCCCGCACCGCCAGCAACAGCCACGGCGTCCAAGCGATTGCAAATACAAGCAAAATGTGTCCGGCGGCCAAGTGGGCGATAAGCTTGGGCGTGCCAGCGAAGGCCAGGCCCCCCAAGAACGCTGGACCAAGTAGCAGCCCCTCCGCCCGCAGCAATCGAAAGGTGCCATAGCCTGCCCAGGCCACGTGCAAGGTGAAGAGCCCGTTCAAAAGCACCGTGAGCGGCACAAAGGGAAGCAGTAGCAGCAAGTTGGGGAAATACCATAGGCCGGTCAGCGGGTTGGCGGCAAATGGCTGCCCCGCCAGAATCTGTGTATTCCACAGCGGCCATTGGCCAAAGCGCGCCAGCGCCCAACGCAAATAGGCGGCGTTCGGTAAGTGCGAGAGCAACAGATCGGTTTCTTGCCCGCCAGGCCGGACGGGAATTTCAGCCGGATGCAAAACGACCGGCCATAGAAACAGGCCGGCCACCAACAGAAAAGCCACGGGGAACCTTAACGAGCGCAGAGACATCAGGTTGGCAGCGCTTGAGGGCCGCGTTGTCAGGGCAAGCAACAGTCGAGGCTGAAGCTAAACTCTTCTGGCGACACTCGGCGCGACAGTCCATAAAAGACATGGTAGTCGCCAAAGATGCGCTCAGAGAATTCGACCCCCAAGGCGTGCAGTCCAGAGCGCAGTAGGTTGTCTAGCGCTGGGTGGCGCGTGGTGATGTAGGCCACCCGCTCACTGGCCGCCACGGCCGCTTCGTAAGCCGGCAGCCGGCTTTCGCGCGCGGTGTAGCGAAAGTCTTCGTGGTAAGGCAGCCGCGCCACATATAGGATTTCTTCCTGGCTCTCAAAGGCCAACGGGTACGCCACCCAATAATTGGTGTAGCCCCGCGTTTCGCCATTGGCGCGCAGAAACTGGATCAGAGCCTCCAGCGGGCGGGGATCAACTTGCGCTACCACATCAAACTGCGTTGTAAAACCGGGCGGAAAGTCGGCCGCCGCGTGCACGTTGCCCCACCAGTAAAAGGCCACTAACCCGAGCGCCAACAGTTGGCCGAACCACTTGCGCCAGAGCGACCGGCGTGGCTTCTGCCGCCGCCGCAGCCGCAGCCACTGCAATAGCTCAGCGCTAAACAGCGCCACCGGCACAGCCAAAGGCAAGAAATAGCGCCCAGACGGGTCGGCGCCGAAGGGCGAGAAAATGAAGCCAGCCACGGTGAACGCCATGGTGCCGGCCATCAGCCAGCGGCCAGGCGAGGCCGCATCGCGCAGCGCGACCAGCCGGCGCGTGACGACGATGATGGCCCCAATCTGAATGGCCAGTGCGTACGGCAGCAGCGGCAGCGCCAGGAATGTCGCACTCCACGGCGCGCGCATGCCCCATACGACTGTCGGGCCGAACAAGAGGAAGTTGAACAGGTGCTGGAAGACGGCAAAGATCGGCAGCGACGACGACGCGCCGCTGATCGCCTGCCCGGTCATCTCCGCAAGCGTGATCGTGCCATGGGTAGCCGTGTAAATGAACCACGGCGCCGCGCCCACCACAAACCCGCTGGCGAACAAACCGCCGGCCACTGCCAACGGACGCCAGCGCCGCCAGAGCATCGCCAGGGCGTAGAGCAGCGCCGGCAGCACATACGCCAGCGTGATCGGGAAAGTCCAAAAGCCCAGGCCGCTCACCAAGCCGAACAGCGCCCACCCCACCCAACGGCGCCGGCCAGTCCAACGCCATGGCCCGCGCCCAGTCGCACCCGGCACCCGCTCCAGCAGCGACAGGCTGAGCCACAGGATGATATTGCCCAGCAGCAGCGCCTCCCCATAGCCGCCCAACGTGGCGGTGGTGTAAAGCGTCACCAGCACCGATGGGATGACCATAAACAGCGCCGCGGCCCCAGCTAGCCATTGGCTGCGGTAAATTTTGAGGCCCAGCAAGTAGGTCGTGGCGACGGTCCCCAGGTAGAGCACGAACTGCACCAGGCGGATGACGATAACTGATTGCCCGAGGACCGCAAAGGCCCCCGCGATCAGCCAGGCGTCGAGGCTGCCAAGATAGGCCTGCCCATAGAAGAACAACGGGCGCTCGCCTTGCAGAATGTGGCGGGCCATCAGGCCGACCACCGCCTCGTCCGCGTTGAAAGGCACCACGTTGAGCAGGGCCAGCAAAACTTTTAGGCCAGCGGCCAAAACCAAGATGGCCGCCAGCCGCCGCCCGTTGAACGCAGCCGAAGTGCGCGCGGGGGGAGCCGCGGCTGCCACGTTGGTCACCGTCATATCATCATCCAGTTCGTAACCTCGTGTGGGCTAAGGCTATAATGCGCCCATGCCCCTACCCGGCGTCCTGAGCCGCTTGCGTCTGTATTGGCCTGAACTCTTTATTCTGGCGGTTGCGCTGGCCGCGCGCCTGGTGCCCACGCCGCGCACCATCGACGACGCCTTCATTACCTTTCGCTATGCACGCAACCTGGTGGCCGGGAATGGCTTCGTTTTTAACCTGGGCGAGCACGTCCTGGGCACCACCACACCTTTATACACCGGTCTGCTGGCCGGACTGGCGGCGTTGACGCGCACACAGAATTATCCCTGGCTTGCGCTTTTGGTCAATTCGCTGTCCGACGCAGCGACGTGCTGGTGGCTGGTCGTGTTGGGCCGCACGCTGACCGGCCGGCGGGCGGTGGGCCTGGCCGTCGCCGCGCTGTGGGCCGTGGCGCCCATGAGCGTCACGTTTGCAATTGGCGGCATGGAAACCTCGGTCTTCATCTTGCTGCTGACCTTCACCGCCTGGGCCTACGTCATTGGGCGCACGCGCTGGGCGGCCGTGGCCGCCGGGCTGCTGCTGCTCACTCGCCCCGACGGCGCGCTGCTGGTCGCGCCGCTGATGCTCGACCTCGTCGTGCGGCGCGGGCGAGTGCGCCGGTTGCCCTGGGCCGAAGCCGGGCTGTTCCTGGCCGTGCTCACGCCGTGGGTGATTTTTGCTACGCTCTATTTCGGTTCACCCATCCCCCACTCACTGGCGGCCAAAACACTGGCCTATCGGTTGCAGCCGGGCGATGCGACCGTGCGCCTGCTGCAGCACTTTGGCACGCCGTTCTTTGAGCAGTTGGTCGTTGGCGGCGGTTGGGTGTTGGTCGGCATTGTGCTCTACCTGGTTCTCAGCGTGATCGGCGGGCTCGACATACTTCGCCGCCAACCGCGCGGCTGGGTGGTGCTCGTCTACCCGTGGTTGTATTTTCTGGCCTTTGCCATCGCCAATCCCCTGATCTTTCGCTGGTACCTCGCGCCACCGCTCCCGTTCTATTTCTTAGGTATCGTGGCCGGCCTGAGCAAGCTCACGGGCGATCTCGGCCGCGCCGTGCGCCGGGGCGCGGGCGCGCGTTGGGCCACGGGTGCGCTGGCCGTGCCAGTGCTCGCGGCGCTGGCGCTGTCGCTCAATGCCTGGACGCTGCATCCCGACCATGGCCCGCAGCAGCCCGCGCCGCAGATGGCCTGGCATTTGCTGGAACTATACTACGCCCGCGTCGGCCAAGCGCTCGCCGGCCAGGTGACGCCCGCGACCGTGGTGGCGGCCGGTGATGTGGGCGCGCTGGGTTACTACTCGCATGCGCGCATCCTCGACACGGTGGGGTTGATGTCTCCGGAGGCCGCGAGTTACTATCCGTTGCCGGCAGACCTATACGTCATCAGCTATGCCATACCGCCGCAATTAATCCTAGATGAAGCCCCAGATTACGTGGTGCTGCTCGAAGTCTACGGGCGGCGCGGACTACTGGCCAACACCGCATTTCAACAGGCCTATGCGCTGGAAAGCATGATCGCAACCGACATCTACGGCAGCACCGGCCTGTTGGTCTACCGCCAGCGGACACCATGAGCCAGACGAAGCGGTACGTCGCAGTCGCATTGTGGGCCTTATGGGGGCTGTATGCCGTCGCAATCTTCGCCACCCTGCCGCTCGTGCCGTTTCACCCCGATGAGGCCACGCACCTGTATCTCAGCCACGACTTTGATGTGCTGGTCTGGCAGTTGCACCCCGCCGGAGTCACCTGGGTCGATGCCAATACCCCG
Source organism: Anaerolineales bacterium (assembly GCA_038252885.1). Taxonomy (GTDB): domain Bacteria; phylum Chloroflexota; class Anaerolineae; order Anaerolineales; family UBA6663; genus JADZEK01. Next base: position 6,600 of record JBBRZY010000091.1, read on the forward strand.
GCCCCCACTCGCCGCTATCGCTTGCTCGAAGCCCCTCTCTCGCGCTATCTGATCGGCCTGAGCCGCACCCTGACGGGCCAACATGCGACGACCCTGGCCAATGATTGGAACTGGTCGGCAACGTGGGAGGCCAACGCCGAGGCGGGGGCGCTGCCGAGCGCTGGACTGCTGCTGGCCGCCCGCTTGCCGGCCACCGCCGGCACGGTGCTGGGCGCGCTGCTAGTTTTCGCCATCGGCCATCGCGCCGGCGGGCTAGTGGCCGGGGTGAGCGCGGCTGGGCTGTACGCCGCCAACGGCGTGCTGTGGCTGCATGGGCGGCGCGCTATGAGCGAGGGCCTGACTGTGTTCGCCATGCTGCTGGCGATTTGGCTGATGGTGCGCCTGGGGCGGCGGGCAGGCGTGTTGGGCGCAGGGGTGGCGCTGGCCGCTGCCGCCAAACTCACAGGGGTGGCACTGCTGCCGGCGGCCGGATTGGCGGTCATCCTGAACTTCAGTAGGCAGCATCTGCGGCAATTCGCCGGCGCGCTGGCGCTGCTGGTGGCAAGCTTTGCGCTCGTGAGTTGGTGCTTGAACCCGGCCCTATGGGCTAATCCGCTGAGCGGGCTGGCGGCCATGGCGGCCACGCGCGCAGAACTGCTGACCGAACAGACCAGCGCGCTGCGGGCCGCCGGCGGGCAAGTGGTCGACACTCCGGCGCAACAGGCCACAGCGCTGCTCTATCACCTTTATCTCGCGCCGCTGGCGTTTTGGGAATTGCCTAATTACGCCGCCGCCACTGCGCCGGCGGAGGCCCGCTATCAGGCGCTGCCGTTTCAGGTGCTGTTTCACGCCGCGCAGCCTCGCGATAACCTGGTGCCGGGCGCGCTGCTGCTTACCTTCACCCTCCTCGGGCTGGCGCTCAGCGCCTGGCGCTGCTGGCGACCGTCGGCAACGCATTTATCCGCCGACGAACGTCGGGTGTTGGTGATCCTGGCGACCGCCACACTCGGCGTGACCGCATCGCTGTTTGTCAGTCACATCGCCTGGCAGCGCTATTATTTGCCGCTGGTGCCGCTGGTGTGCCTGTGGAGCGGGCTGGGCCTCGCAACTCTGGCGCGACCGCTGACGCAGCGCTGGTTGACGAGGCACACCGCATGAAGCCGGCCCGCTCATTCCTGTCGCCCGGCAGCACGCGCCTGCTGCAACTGGCGCTGACACTGCTGGTAGCGCTGTATATGCTGTTGGCTGGCGGCACCTTCGACGCCACGCTGCGCTACCGCGTCAAGCTGGTGAACACGCTGGCGGCCACGCTATTGGTAGCGCTGTGGTTATGCGTCCGCTGGCGGCAGCGGCGGCCACTGGCGGCCAGCGGGCTCGAGTGGGCGCTGGTAGCCTTTGCACTCAGCCAGTGGGTGGCCGTCGCCACCTCGCTCCGGCCGCGGCTGAGCTTAGAATGGGCGGCGAGCTGCTTGGTCTGGGTCGTCTCTGTCTGGCTGCTGCACGATGTGTTCAGCCGCGGCTGGAATCAGCGCTTCGTCATCCAGGCGCTGCTGCTGGTGGCAGCGCTGCTGGCGGCGCACGGGTTGGTGTCGGCGGCCGTGTGGCTCGGCGGCTGGCTGGCGGCCTGCCAACTGCCGCCGGTGACATTCCGCTATACCGGCCTGCTCGGTCACGCCAACCTGACAGCCTGCCTGCTGAACTTGCTGCTGCCGGTGGCGGTGGGGCAACTCCTGACGACCAAGCGGCGGTTAGCGCGATTGGCGCTTGGCGCGCTGGCGGTCGCGATGCTGCTGACCGAATACCTCACCTCGTCGCGGGCCGGGTGGCTAGCGTGCGCCGCGACGTTGGCGGTGCTGGCGGGTCTGTGGGCGCTGCGTGGCGACTTGCGCCAGCAGTGGCCGATCTGGCGCGCGCGCTGGCAGCGGCTGCGGCGCGCCGGGCAAGCGGTGCTGGCGCTAGGCACGTTGGCGGCCGTGGCCAGTGCCGCGTGGCTGCTCAGCCGGCAGTCGCAGCACATCACGCACGGCAGCCTATTTCAATCTCGGTCGGAGTTCTGGGGCGCGGCCTGGCAGCTCTTCCTGCGCCAGCCGCTGACCGGCGCGGGTCCAGATTTATTCCCCTGGTTCTACTCTGCCACCATTTCCATCCCGCCCAATTTCTTTGCCCCGCACGCCCACAGTCTCGTGTTCCAAATTCTGAGCGGCAGCGGGCTAGTGGGCCTGGCCGCACTGGCCTGGCTGGCTTTGGCGGTGGCGACCCGCTTGTGGCGACACTGGCGGACAAATGGCCGCACGCTGCTAACAGCCGGGCTGATGGCGGGGCTGGCCGGGTTCGCGGTCCAGCACCTGTTCGACGACTTATTGGGCACACCGCTGACAATGTTCCTGGTGGTCGTGCTGGCCGCGTTAGCCCTCGCCCCCGCCGGTGACGTCCGCGCTCCGGCGACTACCCCACTGTTGCCCATCTGGCTGCCCAGCTTGTTCGCGGTGGCGACACTGGTCGTCTTTGGCTTTGCGCTGCGCGCTGAAGAACTGAATGAAGCCGCACTAGAGCAGGCCGCGCGCGGCGAATGGGCGGCGGCGGCGGCCAGCTTTGCGCAAGCCGCGCAAGCCGATCCGGGGCTAGGCTTGTACGCCCAGTCGGCGGCCTACGCCTACACGCGCGCTGGCTTGGTAGAGCAGGCGCTGCCATTGTGGTCCGCCAGCGTGCTGGCCGACCCGTATTGGGCGGCGCTGCCAGCCACGGTGGCCGTGCTGACCGGCGACCCGACCTCCATGCAAGCGGCGCTGGCTCTAGCCCCTGGAAGTGATCTGCTGGCATTAAACGCCGGCGCACTGGCGGAGGCCCAGCACGACGAGGCCGGGGCGCGGGCCGCCTACAACCAGGCGCTGGACCTGCGGCCGGCCAGCACGGCCGCGTTGTTTTGGCAGCAGACGCCGCTGCGCCAGGCAGTGCTGCGCGACTGGCAGACAGCGCACCCGGCCAACACCTCGGCCCTGGCGCAAGGCGAAGCGGCGTTAGCGCGCGGCGCAGTGGATGAGGCAATGCTCTGGTTCGAGCAGGCGCGCGCCGACTCGCCAACCAGCAATCTACCCTACGCTGGGCTGGCCCGTACTTATTGGGCGGCAGGCGACCGGACGCAAGCCACCGCGTACCTGGAGGCCGGCTTGCAGATTCCGGTGGCGACACTGGTCGAAACATTGCCACTGCGCCTGCTGGCCGGTGAGTTCGCCACCGCTGGGGGCGACCGAGCGACAGCGCAGCGGGCATTTGCGGATGTGTTCAGCGCCTACAGCGACTACACCCTGCTGGGGCCAGGCACCTATGGCTACCCACAACGCAGTTGGTATGTCTATCATCGCGCCGCGCTGCCGAGCGATCTGGTGCCGCAGTTTGTGCATGCCGACATCACCGCCGCCATGGATGCCGACTTTGCGCTGCTGGCGAGCTGGTTCGCCGCCGATGGGCAGCCGGAGATCGCCTGCACCATCCTGGCCCGCGTACGCGCCGAAGCGCCAAACTCGATCAGCGGGGCCCGTTGGGTGGCGGAGTGTGCCGGTCAGTCGTAGCGCCTAAGGCCGGTCAGTTGCAGGGTGAGATGCCAGATGAACTTGGGGTTATAGACCAGGTAGCGCCGCCACAGCCGGCCCGGCTGGCTGGCCAGGCGGAACAGCCACTCCAACCCGCTGCGCTGCATCCAGCGCGGGGCTTGCCGCTGGCGGCCGGTGAAGAAATCAAAGGCCGCCCCCACCCCGATCAGCAGCGGCGCGCG
>JBBRZY010000092.1:0-10324 GCA_038252885.1 Anaerolineales bacterium
CTGCTGGGCTTCTCGCAAGGCGCGTGCCTGGCGAGCGAATTTGCTGCCCGCCACGCACGGCGCTATGGCGGGTTGGCAGTGTTGAGCGGCGGGCTGATCGGCCCAGACGGCACGCCGCGCGACTACGCCGGGAGGCTGGCCGGCACGCCGGTGCTGCTGGGGTGCAGCGACGTAGACCCGCACATCCCGGCGGCGCGGGTGCAGCATAGCGCCGCGGTGCTGGAGAAGCTGGGCGGCGCGGTGACGCTGCGGCTGTACCCGAACATGGGCCACACCGTCAACCACGACGAAGTGCGCTACATTCGCGAGTTGCTGGCCGGACTAACGGCGGCGTAGGCGCGGATCCCAGGCGGCCCGGCGCGCCACGGTGGTAAAATCAGCCGCAGGTCACATCGTGCGATTTACTCAATCATGAACCGCCTGCTGCGCCTGTTCTCACACAACTCGTACATCTGGGTGGCCTTGGCCATTGGCCTGCTGCTGGCCGCGCTGTTGGCGCAGGGCGGCTTGACGCTGCTGGACGAGATTGTGCTCGGCCTATATGTCGTGGCGGCGGTGGTGGTGTTCTTCGTCATGCGCACCCCGCGCGCCAAGCTGGCGCACTTTGACGAGCTGGCCGCCTTCGACAAGGTGCTGCGCGACACGCGCCCCACCCTGCTGGAATTTTATTCCGAGAACTGCGGCGTGTGCATGGCCATGCGCCCGGCCATGGACCGGCTGGAGACCGACGCCGGCCACCGGCTGCAAATCTTGCGCGTCAACGTTAAAGACCCCATCGGCCAGCAGTTGGCTGAGCGCTATCGCGTCACCTTCACGCCCTCCTTCTTGCTCTTCAATTCGTACGGCAGCCAAGAAGACGAGTTCACGCTGGTGCTCGACCGGGCGCGCGTCATCTACTGGCTCGACCAGCAGACCATCTCGCCCTAGGCCGAGCCAGCGTGCCGCACCCCACCCGCCACATCCTATTTATCTTTCTCGACGGCGTCGGCCTGGGCGCGGATGACGCGGCCCACAACCCGTTCGCCACCGCCGCTCTGCCGAACCTGATCGGCCTGTTGGGCGGGCAGCGCCCACTGGCGAGCACGCCGGCCGGCGACTACGGCCGCGCCATCTTCATCCCCACCGACGCGGAGCTGGGGCTGGCCGGGCCGCCGCAATCGGCCAGCGGGCAGGCGGCGATTCTCACCGGCCGCAACGTGCCGCAGGAGATCGGCGGGCATTGGGGGCCGAAGCCGAACGAGGCTGTGGCCGCCATCCTGCGCGAGGGCAGCGTGTTCAGCGAACTGACGGGCCGGGGCGTGCCAGCCGCGCTGCTGAACGCCTATCCCCAACGCTATTTTGACGCCATCAACTCCGGGCACCGCAGCTACTCGGCCATCCCGCTGGCGGTGACGGAGGCGGGGCTGCCGCTGTTCACCGCCGCCGACTTGAGCGCGGGCCTGGCCTTAAGCGCCGACTTCACCGGGCAGGGCTGGCCGGAGCCGGAACGGGTGGACTTCACGCCCTACACGCCGGCCGGCGCAGGGGCCAAACTGGCCGAGCTGGCGGGGTACTATGGCTTCGCCTTCTTTGAGTATTGGCTGACCGACTACCTGGGCCACCGCGGCACGCTGGACGAAGCGCGCGAGTTGCTGACCAACTTTGACGCGGTGCTGGGCGGCCTGCTGGCGGCGTGGGACGACGCCAACGGGCTGATCGTGATCACCTCCGACCACGGCAACCTCGAGAATCTGGAGCACCGCCACCACACGCTCAACCGCGTGCCGACGCTGGTGATTGGTGACGACCGGGCCGCGTTCGCGCAGGGCCTTAGCGACCTGACGCACCTGGCGCCAGCCATTGAACGGTATCTGCTATCCACCTAAAAACGGTGGGAAAGAAAAAGAAAGAGGAACAGGCCAGGCCGAGGGTCGGGTAGAGCCGCCGGGGTTGAAGGTCCGCGGGTGAGATTTCTCACCGGCCCCAAAGCTGCGGAAGGACCAGCGCCCCGAGGCCGTCTTCGAAATGACAGATAGCTGGGCAGAGTAGTGTCCACCGCTTGCCGGCACGGCGTCCTGCTTGACCATTGCCTCCGCCGCACCTTTTTCTCCTTCTCTTTCGCTTTCTTTCCTTTTTCCCTCAGCCCCACTACACTCCCTGCCATGCTCAAACAGCCGCCTCACAAGCCCCTGCGCCCCGCCCCATCGCGCCTGGCTTCGTTCAAATACGCCTTCGCGGGCTGGTGGTACATGCTGCGCACGCAGCGCAACGCGTGGATCCACGCCGTGCTCTCGACGGCCGTGTTCGCGGTGGGGCTGTGGCTGGGGTTGGGCCGGCTAGAGTGGGCCGTCCTCGTCCTGGCGGTTGGGCTGGTGTGGATGGCCGAGTTCGTCAACACGGCGTTGGAGGCGGTGGTGGACCTGGCCTCGCCCGACCTGCATCCCTTGGCGAAAGTGGGCAAAGATGTGGCCGCCGCCGCCGTGTTGGTGGGCGCGGGCACCTCCGTGGTGGTCGGCCTGCTGATCATCGGCCCGCCGCTATGGAATAAGGTCGGTGGGCTTTTGGGTTGGCCGGGGCTATAATCCCGCTCGGAACACAAATCCCCTTATGGATGTCGACATCGAGCTCTACCGCCGCGAGGTGCGCATATCGGACCAGCCCCTGGTGCGGCTGAGCGCGATTGATATGGCCCCCGACCGGCCCAAGCGCACGCTGGTCTTCATCCACGGCTTTGCCGGCAACGCGCGCCAATGGCGCTACCAACTGCAAAAGTTCTCCGACGACTCGCGCGTCATCGCCCTCGACCTGCGCGGCCACGGCCAGTCTGACAAACCGCATAGCGACTACCGCATGAGCTCGACCGTCGAGGACATCCGGCAGGCGCTGGTGGTGCTGGGCGTGACCGAAAAGATCGTGCTGGTGGGCCACTCCTTCGGCGGCGCGATCGTCAGCGAGTATGCCGCCGCCTACCCGCAGCAGGTGGAACGGCTGGTGCTGATCGCCAGCGCCGGCGAGTACAAGCTGCAACCCGGCACCGCGCTGATGCTGCGGCTGCCGGTGGTGGTGCTCAACTTGGTCTACACGCTGTACGCCCACCGCTTCATCTCGGCCTCGCCCTATGCGCTGCGGGCCATGAACGCCAACAGCGTGCGCTCGTGGAACGGCTGGGTGCTGCTCAAAAGCCTGACCATGCCGGTGCTGGTGCTGCGCGGCAGCCGCGACAAGGTGCTGTCGCAGGAGGCGTTTGAGAACGTGGCGCGCGTGATCCCTAACGCCGAGGAAGTGGACGTGGGGGCCAGCGCTCACATGGTGATGCTAGAACGGCGCGAAGCCGTCAACCGCGCCATCGAGCGCTTCGCGGAGGGCGGGCGCAACCGGCGCGGGCTGGAAGACGACGACCAGCGCCGCCAGATGCGGCAGGACCGCGTGTGGCTCGACCACTACGACGACGACGTACCCTATACCATCGGGCTGCCGCCGGTGCCGATGCACCGCGTGCTGCGCTCGTCGGCGCGGCGCTTTCCGCTGCATACCGCGCTGCTGTTCGAGGGCGGCCGGATCACTTACCGGCGGCTAAACCGCGAGTCGTCGCGCTTCGCCAACTGGCTGCGGGCGCTGGGCGTCAAGCCGGGCGACCGGGTGCTGGTGGTGCTGCCCAATTTGCCGCAGACCGTCATCGCCTATTTCGGCATCCTGAAGGCGGCCGGGGTGGTGGTGTTTACCACGCCGCTGTCAGAGCAGGCCGAGCTCACGCGCCAGGTGCGCGACTCGGGCGCGCGCGTGCTGGTGACTCTGACCAAGCACGCGGCGCTGGCGCGGCAGGTGAAGGCCGAGACGCAGCTGGAGCACGTAATCTTCACCAATGTCAAAGACTACCTGCCGGAGCCTAAGCGCCTGCTGTTCACGCTGACGCGCGAAGCTCAGGAAGGCCACCGGCTGGCGCAGCCGCTGGAGCCGGGGCTGTGGCTGCAATCGGCCGAGCTAGACAAGTACGGCCCCCACGCGCCCGAGCTGGAGGTGCAGCCGCACGACCTGGCGCTGATCCAGTACACCTCCGGCACCACGGCCGAGCCCAAGGGCGTGATGCTGTCGCACCGCAATCTGGTGGCGAACACGCTCCAGACGCGGCATTGGATCCCGGGGCTGCGCGAGGGGCGCGAGACATTTGTGTCGGTGCTGCCGTTCTCGCACGTATACGGCATGACCACAGCGCTGAACGTGCCGGTGGCGCTGGCCGCAACCATGATTATCCTGTCGACCTTCTCCACGGCCGAGGTGCTCAAGGCCATCCGCCGCTACCGCCCGACGATCTTCCCCGGCGTGCCGACGATGTATATGGCGATCAACAACTTCCCCGGCGTGCGGCGCTACCAGATCGACTCGATCAAGGCCTGCATCTCCGGCGCGGCGCCCCTGCCGATTGAGGTGCAGGAGGCCTTCGAGAAGCTGACGCGCGGGCGGCTGGTGGAAGGCTACGGGCTGACCGAGGCCACCACCGTCACCCACGCCAACCCGCTCACGAGCATGCGCAAGATCGGCTCCATCGGCATCCCCCTGCCCGCGACCGAGGCCAAGATCGTGGACCTGGCGTCTGGCCGCCCGCTGGCCCCCGGCAAGGTGGGCGAGTTGGCGGTGCGCGGCCCACAGGTGATGCTGGGCTATTGGAACGCGAGCGCGGCAGCGGATGACGTCATCACCCGCGACGGCTGGCTGCTGACCGGCGACCTGGCGCGCATGGACGAGGACGGTTACTTTGAGGTGGTGGCCCGCAAGCGCGAGATGATTTTGGCCGGCGAGCTGCAAGTGTATCCGCGCGACGTGGAAGAGGTGCTGTACGAGAGCCCCAAGGTCAAAGAGGCGGCCGTGGTCGGCGTGCAGCCGCCCAAGTGGCCGTTCCAGCGCGTGAAGGCCTACGTGGTGCTGCGCGAGGGCACGAGCGTGAGCGAGGAAGAACTGATGGCGCTGTGCAAGCGCCGCCTGGAAGAGTACGCGGTGCCGTGGAAGATTGTGTTTGTTAAGGAGCTGCCCAAGAATTTCGTGGGCAAGGTCCTGCGCCGGATGCTGGTCGAACCGGAAAGTGAGTGAGCATGACAAAAAAGAAGCAGAAGCCTTTCATTGGCGTTGACTTGGGCGGCACCAGCCTGCGGGCCGGGGTGGTGGCGGCCGACGGCACGGTGCTGGCATTGGAGAAGCGCAAGACGCGCGCCGAACTGGGCGCGGCGGGCGTGCTGGAACGGATGACCGAAGGCATCGAGCGGGCGCTGAAGCAGGCCGACCTGCGCCCAAAGGACGTGGGCGGCATTGGCATTGGCATCCCCGGCCCAATTGACCGAGAGCGCGGCGTGGTGCTGCTGGCCGTCAACCTCGGCCCGGATTGGGTCAACCTGCCACTGGGCGACGAGTTGCAGAGCCGCCTGGGCCTGCCGGTGATCTTGGACAACGATGTGCGCGTGGGCGCGCTGGGTGAGCACACGCACGGCGCCGGCCAGGGGCTGGACGATATGGTGGCGGTGTTTGTGGGCACCGGCATCGGCGGCGGGCTGGTGCTGGGCGGCGAACTGCGCAACGGCTGGCGCGGCAGCGCGGGCGAGGTGGGCCATTCGGTGGTGGCCGGTGAGAACGGCATCCTGGGCAAGACCGGGCAACCCGGCACGGTGGAGCCGTTGGGCAGCCGCACCGGCATGGAGCGGCAGGTGCGCGAGTGGGTGGCGCAGGGCCGGGCCAGCGTGGTGCCGGAGCTAATCACGACCATGGGCGCGGGCCACCTGACCAGCAGCGTGATCTATGAGGCGCTGCACCAAAAGGACGCGGTGATGGAAGAGGCGCTGGTGATGGCGCAGCACGCGCTGGGACTGCTGGCCGGCAACCTGATCAACATTCTCGACCCGCAGATGATTGTGTTTGGCGGCGGCGTGACTGAGCGCCTGGGCAACCGCTTCATCGCGCCCATCCGCCAGGTGGCCTACGCCAACGCCATCAACAAGCACAAGCTGCGTTCGGTGCGGATTGTGGCGGCGGGCCTCAAGGACGCCTCGGGGGTGGTGGGCGCGGCCGTGCTGGCCCGCCGCACGTTTGCCTGAGCGCGGGGGTGGCAGGTGGCGGGCCGCGCTGGCCCGGACGATTGGCGCGCCACGTCAGTTGGCCGCCTCAGTGCACTATGCGCGCGTGAAATCGGCCGAACCGACCGCAGGCGACCGGCTGCGCAGACAAGCACGGCCAATCTAAAACAAAACCGGGCCAGTCAGCAACCCTGACTGGCCCGGTTTTGTTTCAGATTCAGTCCTAGACCGTGAGCGCGGCCAGTACCTCGGCGAAGACCGGCAGGGCGCGGTCGACCATGTCGTCGTTGCCGGTGAGCGAGATGCGGAAGTAGCCGGGCATCTCGACGGCCGTGCCGGGCAGGACGAACACCTGCCGCGCGGCCAGGCGCTCGGTGTAGCCCACATCGTCGGGCACGGGTGAGCGCACCAGCACATAGAAGGTGGCCTCGGGCTGGTGCAGTTGGTAGCCCATGCCGCGCAGCGCCCGCACCACCCGGTCGCGGCGGCGCTCCAGGCGGGCCAGGTCAATGGTCTGCTGTTCCAATTCGGGCAGCGCGTATTGCAGCAGCGCGTTGGGGAAGCTGTAGCCAGACAGATGCTGGGCGGCGAACACGCTGCCCCGCAGCTCGGCCCGGTCGGGCATGGTGGGCGGCAGCGCGATGTAGCCGATGCGCTGGCCGGGGGTGAGCAGCGTCTTGCCGTAGGTGTAGACCACACAGGTGTTGGGGTAAAACAGCGCCGGGCTAACATGCTGGCGGCCGTCGAACAGGATGCGGCTATAGGCCTCATCGGAGATCAAATAGATACGGTGGCCGTAGCGGGCCGAGGCCTTGGTCAGCAGGTCGGCCAGGGCTTTCAGCGTGTCGGCCGGGTAGATGCGGCCGGTGGGGTTGTTGGGGGTGTTGACCAGCACCGCCCGCGTGCGGCGCGTGAGGGCGGCTTCGAGCGCGGCCAGGTCAAGATCGTAGGTCTCCAGATTGACACGCACGCGCACCGGCAGGGCGCCGCTGCTGGCGATCATGGCCTCGTAGAAAAACCAGGGCGGGCTGTTGTAGATCACCTCGTCGCCGGGGTCGGTCAGGGCCAGCATGAGCGTGGCCAGGGCGGCAAAGGCGCCATTGGTCAGGGCGATGTCGTCCGGCTCATAGGCCAGGCCAGTCTGCGCCTGCAGGCCGGCGGCCGCTGCGCGCTGCGCGGCCGGCTCGTTGTTCCGATAGCCAAACCAGTTGGGGTTTTGCGGCACGGCCGCGCGCTGCAGGCTCTCGACAAAGCCATTGGGCGGGCCTTCTTGCGGGTCGCCGGTGACGAACAGGCAGGCGCCGGGCCGATCGCCCTCGCGCGCAAAGCGCGAGTTGGTGAAGAAGTTGAGGACCGGCGCGAGGCGGGCGGCTGCGTCCACAATCCTGCGGGAACTTACGGGCATGGCGTCTCCTGGGCGGGTCGAGGGGGGCGGCGATTGTCAATGGCGCTGTTGGGCGCGCAGCGCGGGCAAATGGGCGCGGTAGTGGGCGTAGCTGTTATCCGCGAACATCTCCGCCGGCACCCAGTCGGCGGGCATATTGGCATAGCGGCTGGGGTCGCTGAAATCGGCGTCGGTGAGCGGCGCGAGCGCGGCGAGCAGGGCCGCGTAACTCGCCCGCGACTCCGCCAGCACTTCAGCCAGCGGGACCGCAGCGTAGCGGTCGTAAATGACGGCGTTGCGAGGATCATCGGAGAGCTGCCACAACTCAGAACCCTCCAGCACGTGCGTGCTCAACGTGCCGGTGATCTCGCGCTCGTACCAACTGATATGCGCGAGCAGGTCTTTAAGTGACCAGGCGCCAACGACGCCGGCTTCTTCCAGACGGTCGGGCGCAATCGCTGCCAGCGCCTGGTCAAATTCGGCGCGGGCGGCGCGCACTTCAGTGACGAACGTTGCCTTATCCATGGAACTGAATTATAGCCCCAGTCAACTAGGCCACCCTCAAGCCAGTGGCTTGAGCATATACAAGTCATCCACTTCGAAGCCGTGCTTGCGGTAGTACTCGCGCGTGCCGATGGCGGCGATGACGGCCAGGCGCTGGAAGCCGGCCTGCCGCGCCAGCCTTTCGGCTTCGGCCAGCAGATGACCGCCCAGGCCGAGGTGTTGGGCTTCGCCGGCGGCGCTGTCGCCCAGGCGCATCGCCGGGCCGTACACGTGCACCTCGCGGATCAGCGCCGCGCCGGTTAGCTCGGCTAGCCCGGTCTCGGCGGTGGCGGCCGGGTCGGGCAGCAGCAGCCGCAGAAAGCCGGCCAGCTTGTCGTCGGCGGTGTTGATGCTCAGGAAGTGCTCGGCCCCGGCGCTGGTGGCGTAGGGCTGCACGTCCAGCCGCCACGTGTCGAGCACCTTCGCGCCGCGCACCTCGCGGCAGCGGATGCACTGGCAGCTATGGCCGTCGGCCGCCAGGCGGCGCTGCACCACCTCGCGCAGGTTCGAGGCCGTGCTGCCCGCCACGATGTGCCCAGCCGGGATGTCGCGGATGATGCGGTTGAGGCGCACGTAGCGCGGCGTCTGGCGTTTGCAGGCGGCCAGCAGCTCGATCAGTTCAGGGTCGGTGTAGGGGCGATACTCGCCGCGCTGATACCAGGCCACCAACTCGGCCTCGCGCACCAGGGCGCAGGGGTAGAGCTTGAGCTCGTCCGGGCGCAGGCCGGGGTCGGACCACATCCGGCCGTAGTCTTCCAGGTCGCCGGCGGGCGTCGCGCCCAGCAGGTTGGGCATCCAGTGCAGGTGCAGCTTGAAGCCGGCGGCGCGCAGCAGGCGCACGGCGCGGCGGGTTTGCTCGACGGTGTGCCCGCGTTTGTTCAGATCGAGGATGCGGTCATCGAGGCTCTGCGCGCCCAGTTGCACCTTGGTGACGCCATAGCGGCGCAGGCGGCGCACCTCGGCGGCATCCACATAGTCGGGGCGGGTCTCGATCACCAGCCCGACGTTGCGGTGGCGGGCGGTCTCATTAATCTGTTGGGCCTCGGCCAGCGTGGCCGCTTCGACGCCGTTGAGGGCGTCGAAGCAGCGGCGGATGAACCACTCTTGGTAGTCGAGTGGGTAATACGACCACGTGCCGCCCAGGATCAGCAACTCGACTTTGTCGGTGGCGTGGCCGATGTTTTCGAGCGCGCGCAGGCGGCCGGCGGTGGTCTCGTACGGGTCGAAGTGGTGGTACTCGGCTCGGATCGCGCCGGGCTCGTCGGCCAGGTAGCTCTTGGGCATGCGCGCGTCGGTCGGGCAGAAGATGCACTCACCGGGGCAGGGGAAGGGCTTGGTGAGCACCGTGACCGTGGCGACGCCGGAGAGCGTGCGCACCGGCTTCATTTGCAGGCGGCGCAGCAGGTCGCGGTCGAAGGTCAGGCGGCCGGCGTCGCAGAAGCGGCGGTAGGCGGCCACGATTTGATCTTTGGCAAACTGGCCGTCGGCGCGGGTGTAGCGGCGCAGCAGGCGGGCCATCTCTTCGGGGCCAAAGGGCGCCAGGCCGGCGGCGGCTTGAATCAGCTTGAAGAGCTGCTCGTCATCCGACGGCGCGACGGGGCGGGCGTGCTTGCGGTTCCATTGGTCGGTGCGCATATCAGATGGCGATGAGCACCACGGCGGCCAGGCACAGGCTCGCCCCCAGCCACTGCCGCCGGCCGACGCGCTCTTTGAGGAGGAGCGCGGCCAGCAGCACCGTGGCGGCCGGATAGAACGACGACAGCACGGCGGCAATGTCGGAACGGGTGTACTGCTTGGCGATGGCATAAAAGATGTTGCCGCCCGCATCGAGCACGCCGGCCAGCAGGGCGAGCGGGTGCCGCAAGGGGTTAGGCAGCGGCGCGCGGCGGCCGACCAGCAGCACCAGCGCCATGACTAGCGAGGCGGCGCGGGCGATTAGCAGCGGGGCAAACACCTGGCCGGGCGCGCTGGCCGGCAGCAGGACAAAGAAGAAGCCGAAGCCCAGCCCAGCCAGCAACGCCATCAGCAAGCCCTGGCGCGAATTGCCGGCCGGCCCGCTGGAATCGGCCGCGCCGCTTTGCGAGACGAAGTAGATACCGGCCAGGGCCAGGGCAAAACCGACCAACTGCCAGCCGTCCGGCAGCCCGAGCGACAGCATCCCATACAGCACCGGGAGGGTGGCGGTGACGACAGCCGCGACCGGCGCAACCGTGGCGGCGCGGTCAATGCTGAGGCCGCGATACAAGAACACAATGCCCAGCCCACCGGCCAGCCCTGCCCCGGCCGACAGCCACAATGATGCGCCCGTGGGCAGCGCCTCGCGCAGCAGCAGCGTTAACAGCGCCAGCAGCAGCACGCC
>JBBRZY010000093.1:0-10281 GCA_038252885.1 Anaerolineales bacterium
TGTTCTGGACCGGCCTCCGCCCGGAGGACGTGGCGACCATTGCCGTGGACCCTGGCCCCGAGTTGGTGTATATGGTTAAGGCCGCGCTTACGCGCCTGATGGATCATGGCACCCAACCGCTCAAGCGTAAGCCGCCCAAGCCGGCCTTGCCGCCCGCGCCCACCGCGCCCGAACCGCTGCCGCCCCTGGCCGCAGAACAGTCCGCCCCAACCGCGCCCGAACCGCTGCCGCCCACGGCCCCGCCAAACGGCGACCCGCCCGAGTTGACCAATTCGCCAATTCCTACTACAACCTAGTCTATGCCCATCGCCTACCGTTCCGATTTGCTCTTGCGCAGCCTGGCCAACCTACAGCGGGCCGTGCCGGCCGTGCGCGGGGCCGCCCTGATCACCACCGACGGCCTGGTCATCGCCGCCTACCCGCCCGGCTGGGATGCTGACATTCACGACCCCACTGGCGGCGAGCACGTGGCCGCCATGGCGGCAGTGATGGCCGGGCAGGCCGAGCGCGCGCTGGCCCGCCTCGACCAGGGCGCGTTTCAACAAATACTGATCGAAGGCGAGCGCGGCACCCTGGCTATCTTGCACGCCACCGCCGACGCCTCGCTGGCGGTGCTGATTGAGACCGCCGCCCCGCTCGGCTTGGCGCTCCAGGCCGCGCGCCGCGCCGCCCAGGAACTCAGCGCCACCCTCAACCAACCCGCATGACGCCGGCGCTTGCCCCGGCCGGCCCCCCGGTGCGCCTGCGCACGCAGGTCATCGTTGCCACGTTGGCGCGGCTGGTCATCAACACCGGCCAGCGCCTGGTCTACGCCTTCTTGCCGGCCCTCAGCCGCGGCCTGGGCGTGCCGCTAGAAGCCCTGACCAACCTGATCTCGCTGCGCGGCGCGCTGGGCCTCACCGCCCCAGCCTTTGGCAGCCTGCCCGACCGGCTAGGCCGCCGCAAGACACTGCTGCTCGGCCTGGTGGTCTTCGTGGCGGGCGTGGCCCTCCTCGGGCTGTTCCCCAGCTACTTCACCTTCGCCGTCTTCATCGTCGCGGTCGCGTCGTGCAAGTTCATGTTCGACCCGGCACTCCAGGCCTACCTGAGCGACCGCACGCCCTACGCGCGGCGCGGCCTGATCATCGCCTTCATTGAGTTGGGCTGGTCGGGCGCGGCGCTGATCGGCCTGCCGCTGGTCGGTTTTCTGATCGCCCGCGGCACGTGGCGCACGCCCTTCTTGCCGTTAGCGGGGGCCGGCCTGGTGGCGGGGGCGGGGCTGTGGTTGGTGCTGCCGCGCGACGCGCCCACGCGCGGCGGCGCGGCGGCCAACGGCCCCGGCTACTGGGAGCTCATCCGCCGGCACCCGGTGGTGCTGGCCGCCTGCTGCTTGGGGCTGCTGGCCGGCGGCGCGAACGAAATCTTCAACGTGGTCTATGCCACGTGGCTTGAACAGTCCTTCGGACTGACGGTGGAGCAGTTGGGCCTGTCGGCCACCGTCATCGGCCTGGCCGAACTGGTGGGCGAGGTGCTGGTGATGACGCTCGTGGACCGGCTGGGCAAGCGCCGGGCCGTGGCGGTGGGCATGACAGTCAGCGCCATCGCTTACACCGTGATGCCGTTCACTGGCGGCAGCCTGCAATTGGCGCTGGCCGGGTTGTTCTTCGTCTTTCTGGCGTTTGAGTTCACGCTGGTCGGCTCGCTGCCGCTACTGACCGAGCTGGTGCCGGGCGCGCGCGCGCGGGTGATGAGCCTGAACGTGGCGCTGCACGCCGGCGGGCGCATGTTGGGCGCGATCTTCGGCGCGGCCCTGTTTCGTTTGGGCTTTGGCTGGGCCGGCCTGGCCGCCGCGCTGTGCAATTTGGTGGGGCTGGCGCTGATCGTCTTCGTCGTCCGCGAGCGCCACCCAGACTGAGCGCCCGCCCCGAACGCTTCGCCGAAGCCCTCTTTTTCTCTTACCCCTTCTTTTCTGTGTGTATTTAAGTTGGGGGGCCAGCACCTCAGGACCGTCGGGGTCAGCGCTAGGCGCTGGGTCAGGCTAATCCGCGCGCTCGTCAGCGCCACTCGCCGCCGGGCTGATTGACTGACCGGCGCGCCGATCCCTACGGCCCGCGGGTTTGCACGCTCCTGCGGGCCGCTGCCGCTTTGGGCCAGCCAGAAATTTTCACCAGGGGTGGGTGGGCTTGCCCACCTACCCCTGGTGAAAATTTCCTTCGGTCAGATACAAAGTATCACAACCTCAAATTGCGGTGAGAACCTGGCTCGACGTTGCCGGCTACCCAGCCTTTTACAAAATTGGCCCCCAAACTGAAACGCCCCCTTCTTTTTCCCTGCCCCTCAAATCGCAATATAATTATCGCCATACCGAGTCCGCGCCTATGGCCAACCCCACCGTGGGTGGCCGGGAGGATCGCATGAAGCGTTTGATGGCACTGCTGCTGGCGTTTAGCATGGCGACCGCCTTTGTCTTTGTGCCGCCGGCCCGCGCCGAAGGCTGCCTCTTCGAGTACACCGTCAAGGCGGGCGACAACCTGTACCACATCGGCCTGACCTTCGGCATCCCCGCGTCGGTGATTGCCGCCGTCAACAACCTGGCCGACCCCAACCTGCTCTTCATCGGGCAGGTGCTGTGCATCCCCGCCCCCAACACGCCCGGCCCTAGCCCGACGCCCGGGCCGTCGGCCACGCCCACCAAGACCCCCACGCCTGGCCCGACGGCTACTGCCACCACCGTGCCGACCGCTACGGTCACGCCGGTTGCGCCCGCGCCGGGTTTTGTGGTCCCGACCTTCTTGGTGATCGCCGTCACGCGCAACACCACCATCACCATCCAGACGGCCAACTTCCCGGCCAACGAGACCTTCAACGTCACCATGGGCTATATCGGCACGGCGGGGGTGGGGGGCCACCCGGCCGGCACGGTCGAGTCGGGGGCGGGCGGCGTGTTCACCGCCACCATCGCCATCCCGGCCGAGTTGGCCGACGTGGGCCAGATTGCCGTGCGCCTGCAAAGCGCCTCCGGCTACTACAGCTACGCCTGGTTCTATAACTACACGTCCCCCTAAGCCGCCCGGCCCGCGCCGCAGACAAATTGCCTAAAACCGATGGACCCAGGCCTGGCCTGGGTCCATTCGTTCATTTTGGAGTAAAGTAGCGGGCGGGTGGAAGCGCCATCCCCGGAGCGCCCGGTTCGCGCGTGAGTGGTGATCGGAGGAAGAACAGCCATGCCCGTTGAATTAGCCAATGTGAACTGGGTCATGATCGGCATTTTTCTGGTGGTGCTGGTCGTCGGCTGGACGATTGTGCGCACGGTGCTGCGCCTGACCACGCGCGTCTTCGCGCTCGGCTGCGTGGGGCTGCTGGTGCTGGGCGGCATCGTTACGGCGGCGGCCATCTACCTGAGCAGTTCGTTCTAGCGCTTAACGGGCCGGCGCCCAGGCCGGCAGGCGGTTTGGCCTGCCGGTCCGGGCGCCGGCCGTGCGGGGCGGGGCGTTGACCCCTAATCCGCCGGCATCACAATCCACGCCAGCGCGTAGAGCGCCAGCCCCGGCACACCGCCCGGGATGAGCGAAATCAAGAAGAACAGGCGCGGCCAGAACGGGCTGATGCCGAGAAAGTCGGCGATACCGCCGCACACCCCCGCCACCATCCGATTGTGCCGCGAACGCCGCAGCGTGCGATGTTGAGTGGTCATAGCAAGCCTCCTAAGCTGGCTGTAAAAATTCTATCGTCTATTACTTTCATTACACACTCTTTTACGCGCCGGCGCGCGCGCGGTTGCGCCCCTGCCCGACAGCCCGCTGGCGCCAAGCTGACGGCGCGAGACGGTGCCATTGTCAGGCTGAGGCGGGCCGGCGCGCAGCGTGAGGGGCTTTGTTGTCAACGTCGGGGTGGGGTCTCATCGCAGGATATTGCGTTGAGACGGCCTATCTGACCATTATCGAAAAACGAAAGGGGCGGGGCACCCTTGGGTGCCCCGCCCCTTTCGTTTTTCGACGGCACTATTAGCGCGGCTATGACTGGCAGAACAATCCAACTCGCGCCGAACTTAAAACAAAACCGGCCCCTCATGCGAGGGGCCGGTTTGTTCCTTGAGAGTCTCTCGCTCGGCTCGTAAGCCGGGCAGGTGGCAGGGGACTAGAAGTCGCCCATGCCGCCGCCGCCGGGGGGCATGGCGGGGGCCTTGTCCTTCTCGGGGACGTCGGTGATCAGCGCGTCGGTGGTCAGAATCATCGCGGCAATGGAGGCGGCGTTCTCCAGAGCCCCACGCACCACCTTCACCGGGTCAATCACGCCCGACTTGATCATGTCGACGTATTCGCCGGTGATGACGTTGTAGCCCACGTTCTTGTTCTTCTCGTCCTTGGCGCGGCGGCGGATGCCGTCAATGATGACCGAGCCATCTTGCCCAGCGTTGGCCGACAGGCGGCGCAGCGGGGCTTCCAGGGCGCGGCGGACGATGTTCACGCCCACTTGGGCTTCTTCGTCATCCAGCTTGAGCTTCTCCAGCGCAGAAGCGGCGTTGATCAGCGACACTTCGCCGCCGGGCACAATGCCTTCTTCCACGGCCGCGCGGGCGGCCGACAGCGCGTCTTCCACGCGGTGCTTCTTTTCCTTCAGCTCGGTCTCGGTCGCTGCGCCGACGCGGATGACCGCGACGCCGCCCGACAGCTTCGCCAGGCGTTCCTGGAGCTTTTCCTTGTCGTAGTCCGAGGTGCTCTTGTCCATCTCGACCCGGATCTCTTCGATGCGGCCCTTGATGGCTTTGGCGTTGCCCTTGCCCTCGACGACGGTGGTGTCATCCTTGCTCGACACAATCTTGCCGGCCCGGCCCAGGTCGCTCAGGGTGGTGCTCTCGAGCTTCTTGCCCAACTCTTCGGTGATGACGGTGCCGCCGGTCAGGGTGGCAATGTCTTGCAGCATGGCCTTGCGGCGATCGCCAAAGCCGGGGGCCTTGACTGCCAGCACGTTGAGCATGCCGCGCAGCTTGTTCAGCACCAGGGTCGCCAGCGCCTCGCCGTCCACGTCTTCGGCAATGATCACCAGGTCGCGCTTGCCGATCTGGACCAGCTTCTCCAGCACGGGCACAATGTCGGCCGCGGCGGAAATCTTCTTGTCGTAGATCAGGATGTAAGGCTCATTGATGACGGCTTCCATCGAGTCGGAGGCGGTGATGAAGTAGGCCGAGAGATAACCCCGGTCGAACTGCATGCCTTCGACAAACTCGGTCTCGAACTGGAGCGACTTGCTCTCCTCGACCGTAATAACGCCGTCCTTGCCGACCTTGTCCATCACGTCGGCGATCAATTGGCCGATTTCGGCATCCGCGGCCGAGTTGGTCGCCACCGAGGCAATCTCTTCCTTGGTGCCGATCTTCTGGGCCTGCTTGCGCAGGCTCTCAACCACGGCGTCGGTGGCGGCTTCGATGCCGCGCTTGAGCAGCATCGGGTTGAAACCAGCGGCCAGGTTCTTGAGGCCTTCGGTCACAATCGCGTGGGCCAGCACGGTGCTGGTGGTGGTGCCGTCGCCGGCGATGTCGTTGGTCTTGGTGGCGGCTTCCTTCAGGAGCTGGGCGCCCATGTTCTCGAACGGGTCTTCCAGCTCAATTTCCTTGGCCACGGTCACGCCGTCGTGGGTGACCGTCGGGGCGCCGTACTTCTTATCGAGGGCGACGTTGCGGCCCTTAGGCCCCAGGGTGGTGCCGACCGCGTTAGCCAGGATATCCACGCCGCGCTGCAGGCGGCGACGGGCATCTTCCGAAAAGACGATTTGTTTTGCCATCGTTACTACTCCTTAAAATCTGGTGAAATGGTCAGCCGGGGGGGGAACTACTTCTTCTTCTTTTCGTCGGCGGTCTCAACGATCGCCAGCAAATCACTCTCCTTGAGGATCAGGAGCTTCTTGCTGTCGATCTTGAACTCGGTGCCGGCGTACTTGGCGAACAGCACCACATCGCCTTCGCTCACGTCCAGGGCGGTGCGTTTGCCGTCGTCATCGCGCGCGCCGGGCCCGGCGGCCACGATCGTGCCCTTCTGGGGCTTTTCCTTAGCGGTTTCGGGCAGCACCAAGCCGCTGGCAGTCATTTCTTCCTGCTCGCTGGGCTCGACCACCACGCGGTCGCCAAGGGGTTTCAGTTTAATTGCCATCGTCGTCAACCTCCTGAGGGTAATGGGACCATCGTTGTCTTTAGGGGACAAGATTCCGTGTTAGCACTCGCAAATGGAGAGTGCTAACACGATGACGTCATCTTACCGTAACCGGTTAGCACTGTCAAGCCCTATTTTGGTTTTTAGCGGCGAGAGTGCTAACGACTACGGAGAAGGGGTGTTTTCTGGGGGAATTTCGGTGGCGAGCGCTTCGGTGGGCGCGGATGTGGGCAAGGATGTGGCGGGCACGGGCGGCTGCGTGGCGGTGGGGCCACCTTCGGGCGTCGCCGTGCCGTTGATGGCCTCGTCGGGCGTGAGGTCGCCCAGGCAGATCGCCATGCTCTCTTCGAAGCTGCCGATGACGGTGGGGTTGTCGGGCGCGTAGTTCAGCGCGAGTTGCAGGAAGCGCGGGGCCTCGTTGGCGTCGCAGTGCTTGAGGTAGGCCAGCAGGTTGCCGTAGGTGTAGTAATACTCCAGCGCGTCTTCGAGCGCCAGCGGCACCACTTGCAGCACGGTGCTCTCGGTGGAGACGGCCACCGGGTTGCCGTTCACGTCCATCACCGGCAGGCCGTTGGCATAGGTCAGCGGGTGGCCGTTGTTGTCCACCGTGCCGCCCAAGATCGCCAGGGCCAGCTCTGGCTCGGCCCCTTCATAGTTACGGCGCTTGAAGTAGATGAGACCGAGGCGGCCGTGGATGTCGGGGTTGGCCGGGTCCAGCCGCAGCGCGTCTTCGAGGTACTGCACCGCCGTGCCGAGTTCGTCGTTCTGATAGTGGGTGCGGCTCAGGTACAGATAGGGCTGCACGTTGGTGGGGTCAATGGCGTTGGCCTTGCTGAAGTAGAACAACGCCTGCTGCACATCGCCCAGCACGCGATACTGCAAGCCCAGGCGGATGTAGAGCGTCACCAGATTCGGGTTGATCTTGAGCGCGTTCTTGTAGCTATTGATGGCGTCTTCGTACTGGCCGATGCTCTCGAAGGCAATCGCCATCGCCCGGTGGCTCTCGAGCAGGTTGGGGTCGAGCCGCAGGGCGGTCTCGGCTTCTTGGAAGCCCTGGCTCCAGCGCTGCCCGTCGTTCAGGATTTCAGAGTAGACGGCGTGGGCCGGGGCGTAGTTGGTGTCGAGCGCGATGGCGGTCACCACCGCCGCCTCGGCCTCGGGCAGGGTGTGGCAGCGGCAGCCGGAGAGCACGTTCCAGTCGAGTGCCCAGGCATAGGCGGTCTTGGTCTTGGGGTCGTTGGGCGCGATCACCTGGGCCGTCTCGGCCGACTTGAGCGCCGCTACATAGTCCTCGGCGTAGATTTCGATGCGCGACTTGGCGACCCAGTAGTCCACGTTCTTTTGGTCAGAGCGGGTGGCCTTGTCGTAGGCGGCGATGGCGTCTTTCAGCCGGCCGGCCGCGAACCAGGCTTCGCCCTCGTCGGCGTAGGTTTCGGGGATGCGCGTGGGCGCGGCGGTGGCCAGGAACAGCGGCGGCACCACGCCCTG
Organism: Anaerolineales bacterium; assembly: GCA_038252885.1. Taxonomy (GTDB): domain Bacteria; phylum Chloroflexota; class Anaerolineae; order Anaerolineales; family UBA6663; genus JADZEK01. Next base: position 7,614 of record JBBRZY010000093.1, read on the forward strand.
ATTTTGGAGGGATACCACGAACAAGCCGCCCAAGATCAGCGCCACCAGGAGAAAGACACGGCGCGGGTCATTGCGGCGGCCTTGCTTGCGATACTTGAGCGAACGGCCGTTTAAGTACATTTGTCTAGCGCTTCACTTACGTTTTTCGATCTTACCACCCTGGTTGCCGGGCGGTCAAGGAAAATGTGCCCACCGTCCGCCCACCGCAGGGATTCCGCCCGCTTTTTGGCCGAGACCGATACGATATAATGTTCAGATTATCTCAGGCCGGCCCGGCCAGAGGCTGGACCTGCCTGGGAGGGCAACTTTCGCCGCTATGTCAAACCTTGAAGACACCTCGCCGACGCCCGCGCGCGTTGAGACGCCCCCCGGCCGCCGGCTCGGGCTGATCATCCTGGCGGCCAGCCTGTTGCTGCTCCTCATCCTGGCCGGCTCGGGCTATGCCGGCTACCAGGTGGGGTTGACCGAGCTGCGAGCCAATTTCGCGGCCACCCAGGCAGCCGATCTCAAGCTGCAATATGAAATGGGCCTGGCCGACCTGGCCGCTGGGCGCAATGAGCTAGCGATTGCGCGCTTTGAGTCGATTGTGCGCGTCAACCCGCATTACCTCGACGCCAGCCAGAAGCTGGCCGAGGCGCGCCAGGCGTTTGCAGTGGTGCCGACCGTCACCCCGCAGTCGCTCTCCACTGCCAGCCCCACGCCCAGCGCGACGCCGATGGTGACGAGCACCGTGGCGCTCGACCTCTTTAACCTGGCTCAGGAGGCTTACGCGCTGAGCGATTGGGATGGCGTGATCTCCCAGTTGAACCACCTGCGCGTGGTAGACCCCACCTACGAACCGGTGCGGGCCAGTGGCATGTTGTTCGTGGCGCTGCGCAACCGGGGCATCGCCCGCATCCTGGGCGACGAACTGGAAGGCGGCATGTCTGATCTGGACCAGGCCGAGGCCTATGGCCCGCTGGACACCGAGGCGCTCAACCACCGCGCCTATGCGCGCCTGTACCTGGCGGCGCTGAGCTACTGGGGCCTCAACTGGCAGCAGGCGATGGATATTCTCCAGCAGTTGTACGTCATTGCGCCGTACTTCCACGACACCTCCACCCGCTTATACCGGGCGACGGTCAACTACGCCGGCCAACTGGTAGACGCCGCGGACTACTGCGGGGCGGCCGAGCTCTACACCCAGGCCCAGGCGCTGTACGCCGACGACGCGGCGGTGGCCGAGGCGCTGGCCGAGGCCCAAGCGGCCTGCGCCCAAACGCCCACGCCCGACCCGCTGGCCACGCTCGGCGCTGACGCCACCACCACGCCCGAGCCGCCAGCCGCGCCCTAAGCCGGAGGGCCAGCCCGGTTTGGCCTGGTCGGATAGCCGCCAGACGAAATACCTATGCCGCCCAATCGGCATGAAAAAGCCTGAAACAGCGGCAAGCTGACATAATATTCAAGCGACTTCCCTTGTCGCGAGTCTGAATCCTTGTTATCATTCGGCCCGTCTGGGTTGTCGGGCGTGTTTGGTGACAGCGGGGCGCGCTGAAGGGTGCGCCCGCGTTGGACCGGCGCCGTATGTTTCGGGGCATTCCCCCCGTGCGCGGGGCGGCTGGCTGGGTCGAGCCGCCCTTTTGTTTCCGGCACCACCTGCGATGGGTGGGGGTTGTCCTGTGGAGGTTTGGCGCTGTATGTCACATTTAAAACACCGTCTATCGTACTTTGCCCGCCTGGCGCTGGTGCTGGGCTTCCTGGCCGCCGCGTGCGGCAGCAACCAAAACTACCTGCCGCTGACCAGTGACGACCCGGTGGCCGAACTAGCCGAGGGCCTGACGGTCAGCGCCAACCCGGCCACTTTGCCGGCCGGCTTTGGCGTGCAGCTAACGGCTGTGCCCGCGGCGGATTTTGCGGCCGGCACGGCGGGCGAGGCCTGGAAAGCGGCGCTGGCCGGGCTGCCGGGCTACTTGCTGCTGCAAAGCCCCGTCTTCGACATCAAAACGCAAGGCGATAAGCCCCCGCAGTTGTTCCTGTCGGTGATCGTGCCGGCCGGGGGCGACGCCAAGCGGCTGGACCTCTACGCCTGGGATGGCACGGCCTGGAGTTTCTTGCCGTCGCAGGCGCGCGGCGGCCAATTGGTGGCGGCCGTCAGCCAGGCCCCGGCGGCCTTGGCCCTGTTTGCCAGCGCGGCGCTGCCGCCGCTGGCGCTCACCATCCTGGAGCCAGGGCAGGCCCTGATCCCGACGGTGGCCGAGGCGGTGAACGCTGTGCTGCTGGGCGGTGTGCTGGCCCAGCCCGATGGCTCGCTGGGCGGCCAGGTGCCAGGGGTGGCGCTCGATGGCAACTATGCCGTCTACCCGGTGGTGCGCGGCGCCGACGCCGCCACGCTGGAGGCGCTGTTGGCCAACCCCACCGTCCTCGAGACGCATTTGCAGAACCTGGTGGGCTTTGTGGTCGGTGACGGCTACGACGGCGTGGTGCTCGACTTTGAGGGCCTAACGCCCGCCGCCGGCCCAGCCTATGCCCAATTTGCGCACGACCTCGCCGGCCAGTTGCACGCCCAGGGCCGGGGCCTGCTCATCCAGGTGCCGGTGCCGGCGCGCAATGGTGACAGCTTCGACAGCGGTGCTTACGACTGGCGCGCGCTGGGTGAGGCGGCCGATGCGCTGCTGGTTTCGACCGGGAA
>JBBRZY010000094.1:0-10264 GCA_038252885.1 Anaerolineales bacterium
GGGGCGGGGCTACGTGCTTGAGCCTCAACGTCAGGCGGCTGGCTCATCGCAAGTTGGAATGATGAGATTCCGTGTCTGACCCTTAACGAAAAAAGTAGGGTGGAGGGCAGGCAAGCCTGCCCTCCACCCTACTTTTTTCGTCGGCACGCGCATTCGGCTGCGACAGACATAACCACTTCGAGCAGGAAGTGTCAAGTTGACTGCTGGAAACCTGGTACTCCGCTGGAGGTCGTTGGTCATGCCCACGTACTGCGTGCGAGATGGGCTGGCGAGGATGTAGACGTAGAAGTTCTGAGGCATGGGCGGCACTGGCTCCATGTAGAACGACGGGTGAGATTTCCCCCAAAGGGGTGCTTCGCAATCACCCGCCCGAAGGCAGCGTTAGGTCCACGGGCCTGAGGCGGGTTCGAAATGACAGTATCAAGTAGGTTGTGCTTCAGGCGCTCGGCGGCTGTGAACATTCATCGCTTAGCGCCAGGCGGTGAGCGTCTCTACCAGGGTGCGCATGAAGCGGTCGCCTACCGCGCCGTCGAGGACGCGGTGGTCGAAGGTGAGGGTCAGGTAGACCATGGGGCGGATGGCGATGGCGTCGTTGATGACCACCACGCGCTTCTGCATGACGCCCACGCCCAGGATGCCGGTCTGCGGCTGGTTGATGATCGGCGTCGCCAGCAGCGAGCCGCTGACGCCGTGGTTGGTGAGGGTGAAGGTGCCGCCTTGCACCTCGTCTGGCTGGAGCGCACCGGCGCGGGCGCGCTGGGCCAGGTCGTTGATGGCCCGCGCCAGGCCGAGCAGGCTCTTCTCGTCGGCGCGCTTGAGCACCGGCACGATCAGCCCCTCGTCCAGCGACACGGCCAGGCCGATGTTAAGCTCGTGCTTAAGCAAAATTTTGTCGCCGGCCCACTGGCTGTTGACCAGCGGCACGGCCCGCAGCGCCGCCACCGCCGCCGCCACGAAGTAAGCCGTCAGCGTCAGCGTGACGCCGTCGCGAGCATAGGCGGCCTGGTGCGCGGTCTGGTGGGCCAGCACCGCCGACAGGTCGGCCTCGAACACGGTCGTCACATGCGGGGCCGTCGCCGCGCTGCGCACCATGTGTTCGGCGATCAACTTGCGCATCCCCGCGACCGGGATGAAGTCCGCGGCAACAGAGGGCGATGGTGGGGCGGCGGCTGGGCTGCTGGTTGGGGCCGGCTGGCCCTGGGCGAATTGCAACTCGGTCGGGCGGAACAGGTCGCCCTCGCCCGGCTTCTCCCACGGCGGCAGGTCGGCCTCGGCCGCAGCGGCCGGCGCAGCGGGGCGCTGGGCCAGGTAGGTCTGCACATCTTTCTTGGTGATGCGCCCGCCCTGCCCCGTGCCCTGCACCTGTTGCAAGTCCACCTGAAACTCGGCCGCCAGCCGCGCCACCACCGGCGAGATGAAGCCCAGGTCGCGGGTTTGTGCGCCAGGGACAGCGGTGGAGGCACTAGTGGTCGGTGCGGCGGTCACTGGCGGAACCACTGGCGCAGACGAGGGCGCGGGAGCCGAGCCAAAGCCGTGGCCGCTTTCGCTCTCAGCCGGCGGCAAGGCCTCGCCCGACTGGCCGATGACGGCCAACAGCGTGCCGGAGGCCACCGTCACGCCCTCGGCCACGTACACCTTCAGCAGGGTGCCGGTGGCGGGCGCGGGCACTTCGGTATCCACCTTGTCGGTGTTCACTTCCATGATCGGGTCGAACTCGTTGATGTGGTCGCCCTCGTGCTTGAGCCACTTGCTGACCGTGCCCTCGATCACCGACTCGCCCAGTTGCGGCATGATGACATTGGTTGACATAGGCTGCTCCGCCGGTTAGTACGCGGCCAAATCGCGCATGGCCGCCGCGATCTTCTCGGGGTTGGGCATAAACCATTCCTGATACGGGTGGCTGAAAGGCACGGCCGGCACATCGGGCGCGGCCAGACGGCGCACGGGCGCGTCCAGGCTGGTGAAGGCCGCCTCGGCGATGATGGCGGCGATCTCGGCCCCGTAGCCCATGGTCAGGTTGTCCTCGTACACCACCAGCGCCTTGCCGGTCTTAGTGACCGAGGCCAGGATGGTGGCGCGGTCCACCGGGTAGAGCGTGCGCAGGTCCACCACTTCCACATCTACGCCCTCGGCTGCCACGGTCGCGGCTGCCTTGAGACAGTAGGCGTGCATCATGCCGTAAGCAAATACGCTCAGGTCGCGGCCGGCACGGGTGATGTTGGCCGGGCCGAGCGGCACCAGATACTCGCCCGCCGGCACCTCACCCTTGAGCAGCCGGTAGCCCTTCTTAGGCTCGAAGAACAACACCGGGTTGGGGTCGCGCACGGCCGATTTGAGCAAGCCCTTGGCGTCGTACGGGCTGGAGGGGATGACGACCTTGAGGCCGGGGATGTGGGTGAAGAAGGCCTCGACCGACTGCGAGTGATACAGCCCGCCGCTGATGCCGCCGCCGTAGGGGGCGCGGATGACCATGGGTACGCGCCACTCGCCGTTGGAACGGTAGTACATCTTGGCGGCTTCGTTCACGATCTGGTTGAAGGCCGGGTGAATGAAGTCGGCGAACTGAATCTCGCAGATCGGCCGCAGCCCATACAGCGCCGCGCCAATGCCGATGCCGACGATCGACAGCTCGGCCAGGGGCGAGTCGATCACGCGCGTGGGGCCATACTTGTCGAACAGGCCCAGCGTGGCGCGGAAGACCCCGCCGCGCCGGCCCACGTCCTCGCCGGTGATGAACACCCGGTCGTCGCGCGCCAGCTCCTCATCCATGGCCTGGCGCACCGCCTCGATCAGCGTGATCTCGGCCATCAGTCGGCCTCGTCCAGCGGGGCGTACACGCCCGTGGCGGCGTGGCTCACGTCGGGGTACGGCGCGGCCTGCGCAAACTTCACCGCGTCTTCCACCTCGGCGATGGCGCGGGCGTCAAACTCGGCATGCTGGGCGGCGGTCAGCCGGCCGGCCGCCTCCAGTTCGCCCCGGAAGTGCACAATCGGGTCGCGCCGCTTCCACTGCTCGACCTCAGCGCGCGTGCGGTACGAGCGGTCGTCATCGTCCGACGAGTGCGGCGTCACGCGATAGGTCTTGGCTTCCACCAGCGTCGGCCCGCCGCCGCTACGGGCGCGGTCGGCGGCGGCCTTGACCACGCGGTAGACCGCCAGCACATCGTTGCCGTCGACCACCACGCCTGGCAGCCCAAAGGCGGCGGCGCGGTCGGCCACGTTGCGCACGTTCATCTGCTGGTCCATCGGCACCGAGATGGCGTAGACGTTGTTCTGCACCAGGCAGATGAACGGTAGTTGGTGCACGGAGGCCCAGTTCAGGCCCTCGTACCACTCGCCCTGCGAGGTGGAGCCTTCGCCGATGCAGGTGAGGGCCACGCGGTCGTCGCCGCGCAGCTTCATGGCCAGCGCCAGCCCGGCGGCGTGCGGCACCTGGGTGGCCACCGGGCTGGAGGTGCTGACCACGTTGCGGCTGCGCTGGCCCCAGTGGCTGGGCATCTGGCGCGCGCCGGAGGTCGGCTCGCCCTGTTTGCCGAACAGCCCCAACATAAAATCTTGCGGCGTGAAGCCCAGCGCCAGCACCAGGGCCAGGTCGCGGTAGTAGGGCACCACGTAGTCGTGGCCGCGCCGCAGGGCAAAGGCCGCCCCCACTTGGGTGGCCTCGTGGCCCATGGCCGAGATGTGAAAAGCGATCTTGCCTTGCCGGTGCAGCGTCCAGGCGCGCTCGTCCAGGCGGCGCGAGCGCAGCATCTGCCAGTACATTTCCAGCAGATCGGCGCTGGAAAGCTCAGGGGGGAAGCCGGCCGGGGCGGCCGGGGATGTGCCCATCGCCATACGGGCTCCTCCGGGGACAGACCGTCTCGGTTGGGTTAGGCCGTGAGCAACCGGGCGGTCAGGCGGATGTTGACGCTAGCCAGCGCCTTCGAAACCGGGCACTTCGCTTTGGCTTCCTCGGCCGCGGTCTGCAGACCCTCAGCGGTGAGGTTGGGGGCCTCCACCTCGGTCTCCAGCTCGATGCTTTCGATGGTCGGCCCGTCTACCAGGTGAACATGCGCCTGGGTGACGATGCGGGTGGGCGGCGTGCCGGCCTTGGTGAGCACCGACGACAGGAACATGCTAAAGCAGCCAGCGTGCGCCGCGCCCAGCAACTCTTCGGGGTTGGTGCCTTCGGCCTCTTCAAAGCGCGAGGCGCGGCTGTAGCCGCCCTCGAACGTGCCAAACTTCATGACACCCTGGCCTTCGCGCAGGGTTCCGGTCCAAACAGCTTCAGCGTGACGAACTGGCATGACAGTTAACTCCTCAAGCAATCACCGGTGGATAGGGTCAGGCGGAGGCGTTAGGTGAATGCGCCCCCTGCCCCAGAGGATGATACCAAACCCGGCCCAGACTGGCCGGGGCCGCGCCGCCCGCTACTTGACCTTGGCCTTCTGCAGCAGGCTTTCCAGGTTGTTGATGATCTTCAGGTTTTCGGCCAGGAGGTCGCCCACCTTGCGGTGCAGCTGCACCGGGGCCGAGTTCTGGCGCTTCCACTCGTCCACCACGCCCTGGCCAAGCGCGTCGACCTGCTTGCGCTCGTAGTAGGCGTAGGCGCCGACCTTAAAACCGGGCTGGTCGAAGGCGGCGCGGGCCTTTTTCCAGGCCAGCTTGGTCTTTTTAATGCCCTGGGCCGGCGCGAGCCAGGCGTCCCCCAGGGTGCGCAGTTCGTTGAACGCCTGCCGGAAGGCCAGCAGCGCCTTTACGCCTCGTGCTTGGGCGTCCTTCAGGTCGTTGATCGGGCGATTGTCTTTGGGCGAGAGCAGCAGGCTGGGGTCTTCCGTCCAGCGGCGCACATCGTCGTCGCGATAAAAAGAAATTGTTTCGAGATAGACAAAGAACGGCCGGCCGATGACGTCCTTGACCAGCACCGGCTTGTTCTTTTCCGGGTCCAGGCTCTCGGCTTCGTCGGTCTCGGTCTCGTCACCCTCATCCTCACCCTGGGCCAACTGGGCGGCATCGCGGGCCGCCTCAAAGACCTTGAACTCGGCCTGCACCAACTGCGCCTGCGCCGCGTACTGCGTGATGGCGGCCGCCAGGCGCGTCAGGTAGTCGGTCTTGGCCTTGCCTTGCTGCTTCTTGACCTCGTCTTCCAGCACCTTCAGACGGCCCAGCAGCAGCTTGACGTTCTTGTCGTACTCGGCCGTGGCGCGGTCGAGCGCCGCCTGAATGTCGGCGGCCTTGTCGTCGCCGGTCGGCGGCATTTTGCGGAGATCGAACAACTGCCAGAGCGTGCCCTTGTGCACCGCCGCCACCAGGCCGAGCTGCTTGCCGATCAGGTCAGCGCCGACAATGGTCTTGGGTTTGTTCTTCTTCCAGTCGGCTTCGGTGAGAATGGCCGGGTATTGCGGGGTCGCCATGCGTTACCTCTCCGTCGTCCAGCACCAGGGCGCAGGGCGCGCCACACAGCGGCGCACCGGCCGAAGGAAGGAAACTATACTTGAATCAACCAATCCGTCAACGCAAGGCGAGTGCGGCCTGCACCGCCGCGTAGGCGTCGAGCAGGCCGTAGCCCACGCCATCGGTCGGCAGCCGGCCGGCCTCACACGGCTGGTCTTGCACGGTGCCCACGTAGGGCGCGGCCGTGTCGCGCAGAAGCTGCTCGGTGCGATCAATGTCGCCGATCAGCGCCGGGTTGGCCGACCACATCAGCGCCACCGTGCCGACGACGTGCGGGCCGGCCATGCTGGTGCCGCTGTAGCGCGCGTAGGTGTTGCCGGGCGTGGACGACAGCACCTCGCGGCCACTGCCCGGATACCGGAAGTCGGCCCCGCCAGGAGCCACGATGTCGGGCTTGAGGCGGTTGCTGCCGTCGGCCGTCACCGGGCCACGGCTGCTGAAGCCAATCAGATTGCCGTTCTCATCCACCGCGCCGACTGTAAAGACCTCGTCGTAAATGGCAATTGTGTCGGCGACGCTGCCGCACTGGGGGCCCGAGTTGCCGGCGCTGGCGACCACAAAGATGCCGGCCGCCCGCAGCGCCGCCACCGCCGGCTGCAGCGCCAACGCATCGCAGCCCTCGACCAGCGGGCAGCCCCACGAGTTGTTGAGCACGTGCGCGGCGCGGCTGGGGTCGCCGGCGTGCAGCGGGTCGCCGCCCGGTGGGAAGGGCGCCAGCATGAACTGCATGCAGTCGAGGTACAACGCCGGGTTCGCCAGGTTGCGCGCCAGGTTGACGCAGCCGATCCACTCGGCGCCCGGCGCGACGCCGATGCCGCCCCGCCCCAGCGCCGTGCCGAGCGTGTGCGTGCCGTGGCTGCCGGCGTCGGTGGGGGAGAGGGTGTGGTTCCACGGGTCGTACCAGTTGTAGGCGTCGCCGCTCGCGCGCCCGCGATAGCCGTCGGCCAGCGCCGGATGATCGCCCTGCACGCCGCTGTCTGACTGGCCGATGACGATGCCCTGGCCGGTGACGTTTAGCTCGTCCCAGACGCGGTCGGCCCCAATCGCGGTGATGTTCCAATCAGGCCGAGACGGCTTGAAGGCGTTGCCTACGTCCTCTGGGGCCGGCTCGGGCAGCGGGCGCAAGTGCGGGCTGTCGAGGAGGCGGCCGACCTCTGGGCGCGTGCTCAGATACAGCCGCACCAGCGGCCCGGCGTCGACCTCGATGGCGTTGACGAGGTAGTAGGGGGTGTAATGCACGCCCAGCCGGTCGAGCAGTTGGCGCAACGCGGCTTGCGAGGTGTCGGCTTCGGTTACCAGCGTGGTGTAGACGTTGGTCAGCCGCGCCACACGATCGGGGAGGTGGGCGGCGGCGCTGACGTCGGCCTGGTCGGCCAGGATGACGAAGAAGCTGTCGCCATACAGCCCCGGCTGGCCCGCCAGGGCGTAGCCGAGCAGCGCCACCAGCCAGGCCGCGCCCAGGCCGCCCAGCCCCAGCGCGGTGCCGGCCGCACTGGGCCGCCGTGGGGTGGCCTCGGCTGCGGCCGGGTCGGGCGCGAGGGCGGCCCACAGCAGCACCGCCAGCCCGATCAGCAGCCCCAGCCCAAAGATCAGCCAGGCGGCGCGCTGGGCCCACTCCAGAATGTCGTGGCTGCCCAGCGCCGCCACCAGTTCGTCGGGGTCAATGAAGGCCAACGGCGCGGCGGCCACCAGCCCCACCAGCACGGTCAGCGCCGGCGCGGCCGAGCGCGGCGCGCGCGCGCGCCGGGCCATGACGCCCAACGCCGCCGCCGCCAGCCCTACCGGCGGCAGAACGATGTACAGCAGCCCCTGCGCGCCAGCCAGGCCAAAGCCGTTTAGCAAGATCACCAGCAGCACCACGGCGGCCAGGGCGGCCAGCCCGACGTCGGCGGCGCGACCGGCGGGCGCGGCGGCGAAGGCGCGCAGCACCAGGCCGTCGAGCAGCAGCGCGACGATCAGCCCCAGGCTGAGGCCCAGCGCCAGGTTGAGGGCGGTATCGAGCAGCGAGCCGAGCGCGCCCCAGACGATGAAGGGCAGCGCCACCAGCGGGGCCAGCGCCAGGGCCGGCAGCAGGTAGGCGCTGCGGGCGCGCGGGCCAGGCCGCCGCCGCCAGATGACGACTAGCCCCAGCGCCAGCGCGCACCCCAACGCCAGGCCCATGTGCACCAGCATGGCCAGCGCGCTCACCGGCGGCGGGAATAGCCGGGCCAGCGCCACCACGGCGGCGATCACGCTGGCCGTGGCCCAGGCCCAATAGATGGCGCGCAGGCGCGGGGCCTGGGTGAACGCGGCCAGCAGCGCCAGCGGCACGACCGTGACGATGAATTGCGCCCAGGTTGCCAGCAGCGACGCCCAGCCCGGCAGCGTGCCGCCCTCCAGCTGAAAGAGCAGGTCAATCAACCAGAGCAAGCCCTGGCTGAAGACGGCCTCGCCCAGCAGCACCGCGCCGGCCAGCAGCAGTAGGCCATAGCCCCAGCAGCCGGGTCCGCGGTTGGGGTTGAGGGTGGGGTCGGGCGGCGGGGACGGCTGGGTTTGCATTAGAGGTCGGAGGTCAGAAAAAGGCGGGCCGCACAAGATCAGGGTTGACGGGTGAACGCACAGCCGATGGAATGAATTATCTCCGCGTCGCAGCTTATCGTCAGCAGTGGGGCTGACCTTGAACGGGGGCAGTCGCTCGCACCCCCTCCGACCTCCGACATCTGACCTCTGACTTCTATCTCACTAAGCCGGCCCAGTCGGCGCCAAACTCTCCGCCACCAACTCGGCCACATCGCGCACCTGCATGGTGCTCTGGGCGGTGGTGGCGGCGTCGGTCAGCATGATCATACAGAAGGGGCAGGCCACGGCCAGCGTGGTTTGGCCGGAGGCCTGGGCCTCGGCAAAGCGGTTGGCGCTCACGCGCTGCGCGCCGGCTTCTTCTTCCTTCCACATCTGTGCGCCGCCCGCGCCGCAGCAAAACGATTGGCGGCCGTGGCGTGGCAGTTCGGTGACGGTGGCCCCGGCCGCGGTCAGCGCCTGGCGCGGCGCGGCCTGAATGTTGTTCTGGCGCGCCAGATAGCAGGGGTCGTGAAAGGCCACGTTGACCGTGCGAGTCGGGTCGGTCTTGAGCTGGCCGGCGGCTTGCAGCTCGGCGATCAACTCGGTGTGGTGCACCACCTCGTACTGCCCGCCGAAGTCGCCATACTCATTCATGAGCGTGTGCAGGCAGTGCGGGCAGGTGGCCACGATGCGGCGCTTGGGCTGCGCGCTGTCCGCGCCTGCCAGCGCGGCGTTGAGCGTCTCCACATTCTGCGTCGCCATCTGCGCGAACAAGAACTCGTTGCCCGAGCGGCGGGCCGCGTCGCCGGTGCAGCGCTCCTGGCGGCCCAGCACCGCAAAGTTCACGCCGGCCGCTTGCAGCACCTGCACAAAGGCGCGGGCGGTCTTGCGGGCGCGCGGGTCGGTGGCCGGCGCGCAGCCCACCCAGTACAGCATTTCAAAGTTGGGGTTCTGCGCCACGGTCGGCACGCTCAGCCCGTCGGCCCACTCCAGCCGGCTCTCCGGGCTGACGTTCCACGGGTTGCCCTGGCGCTCCATGCCCTTATAGGCCGTCTGCAACTGGTCGGGGAAGCTGCTCTCCATCAGCACCAGGTTGCGGCGCAGGTCGAGGATGTCGCGCATCGGCTCGTTGCCGACCGGGCAGATGTCGACACACGCGCCGCAGGTGGTGCAGGCCCACACTTCTTCCGGGCTGATGGCAAACTCCAGCAGGCCCTGGGGCGAGGGTTGCCCGGCGGCCAGCGCCGCGCCGTGCTCGTTGAGGAAGTAGCGCTTGTTGATCTCCAGCGCGGCCGGCGAGAGCGCCTTGCCGGTCACGTGCGCCGGGCAGGCGTCCTGGCAGCGGTTGCACATGATGCAGGCGTAGGCGTCCTGCACCAGCTTCCATTCCAGGTCTTCCACCTTGGCCGCGCCATACTGGGTGACGCTTTCGTCGTCGAAGTTGATGGCGCTGAGCTGGCCCATCGACTGGCGTTCGGGCTTGAGCAGGAAGTTGATGGGCGCCAGGAACAGGTGCAGGTGCTTGGAGTACAGGAAGTAGGGGATGAAGAGCAGGATGGTGCCAAGCGCGCCCCAGAAGAACACGTGCTCCAGCACGGTGAGCGCGGCCGGCGCGAGCGACTGCCAGACCGGCGCGACGAGGGTGGCGAACGGGCGCCCCAGGTCGCGGCCGTTGGCGGCCAGCGCCACACTGTCGCCCAGGAAGCGCGAGCCGACGTGCACCAGGATGAAGCCGCCCACGATGGCCGAGTCGCGCCGGATGCCAGGGCGGGCCTTAGGGTGCACAGTGGTGTTCGGGCGGAAGGTGAAGGCGGGCGCGCGCAGCACGAAGCGCCGCGCCAGCAGCGCCACCATGCCGTAGAGCGCCGCCGCGCTCAGCACGTCGGCGAGCAGCCGGTAGACGATGCCCACCGGTCCGTCGCCCAGGAAGACGAAGTTGGGCAGCAGCGCCTGGAGCACGTCACCCAGGTTGACCAGCAAAAAGAAGATGAAGGCCCAGCCGACGAAGGCGTGCAGCAGGCTGGGGGCCAGCCGCGTGCGCCAGGTGGGCAGGAACGCGCCGGCCTTGACCACGGCCTGCGCCAGCCGCCGGCCGGCATGCTTGAAAGTGAGCGGCCCGCGCCCGCGCCGAATGACGCGCCGGATGCGGTCGGCGGCGCGCGCGGCCGCCACGACCGAGGCCAGGGCCAGGAGCACGAAGGCGATTTTTTCAACAATCGTGAGCATGGAGCGTCCTTGGGTAGTAGTCGGGGACAATGTAGCACAGGCGGCCGGAGGGGGAAAGCGACACTTAC
>JBBRZY010000095.1:0-10252 GCA_038252885.1 Anaerolineales bacterium
CACCCACTCGATCACGGGCACGCTGTCGAGCCTGGCGCAGTTGGCCGACCTGCTGGATGACGACCTGTTGCTCCAGCGCGTGAAGGCTTTTTATGACAACGGCCTGTGGGCCATGCGTGACGAGATCGGCTGGAGTGGGGGCGGGGCGATCCAGCCGGAGAGCGATCGGGGCGAGGCCGGCAACTGCGGCGACATGGTCGAAACGGCCCTGATCCTGGGCCGGCACGGCTACCCGGAGTATTACGCCGACGCCGAGCGAATGCTGCGCTGCCACCTGCTGCCCAGCCAGTTGCGCGATGTGAGCTTTATGCACGACGACCCGCGCTCTACGCTGCCCGGCGCGCCGGACGGCCTGCGCAATGCCGCTAACCGCATGTTGGGGGCCTGGGGCATGCCTGCGCCCTACGGCCACTTGGCCCATGGCCTGGGCCAGGATTCGATTGGCTGGTATATGGATGTGGTCGGCAGCGTGGTCGGCTCGGTGTGCGCCGCGCTGGCGGCGGCGGTGGAGACAGACGAGACCGGCCACCACCTGAACCTGTTGTTTGACCACGACGGCCCTAACCTGCGGGTGACAGGGCTGAGCCATCCTGACGGCCTGGAAGTGCTGGTCAAGCAGCCGGGGCCGCTGTGGGTGCGCCTGCCGCCGTGGGTGACCCCGGCCGATGTCACGCTGGCTGGGGTGGACACGCCGCCCGTGTGGACGCGCGGGCAGCTATACCTGGCCCAACCGCCCGTGGGCGCGCCGATCAGTCTGTTGTATCCCCTGCCGGAGACCACGCTGACGCTGTCGGCGCGGGTGCACGGGCACCCCATTCGGCTGCGGCTGCGCGGCGACCGCCCCGTGGCGATGGACAATTTCGGCGCGGACCTTACGTATTTCGACCCGTATTAACTGCCTAGCAAGTGAGATTGAGTCTATGACCCCTACCTACATTCGATACCCCCTGACAAACGGTTTCGTCGACCATTGGCTGGTCGCCGGCCCGCAGGTGCGCCTGGCACCGCCCAGCCACACCGAAACCGACCTGGGCCTGTTGCAGCACTTCCACGAGGCGACGTCTGGCGTGACCGAGCCGGTTGCTGATCTCAGCCCGCTGACCGCGCCAGTGGAGGGCCAGAAGCCGCTCGCCTGGCGCTACTACCGCACGCTGGACGACCATCTGGTGGACCTGACGAAGGCGCAGGCCGCCCTCAGCCACTTGCGCGCCTGGGCCTACGCCGAAATTCACGTGCCGGCCGCTCAGGCGGCCACGCTGGTGGTCAGCAGCCACGGCCCGGCCGAGGTGTGGCTGAACGGGCAGGCGCTGCCGCCTGTGGCGCATCTGAACCCGCGCTTCGTACAGAGCACCGCCCTGACGGTGGACCTGCAAGCCGGCGCGAACACCATCCTGGTGCGGTTTGAGGCGGTGGGCGCCGGCCCGGTGCGGCACGCGCTGGCCCTGCGCCTGGCTGACGTGGCCGAGGCCGAGATCGCGCTGCCGACCAACATTGATCCGGCCAACCTCGAGAAGCGCCAGATCGCCGAAGAGGTGGTTTACCGCGCGGTGCTCGACCGCTATGTCTACGGCCAGTTGACCGGCGAACGGTATGAGAAGAACGCGCCCATCCCGGTCTCGTTTGCGCCCGGCTTGAAAGGCACCAACAAGGTGACCTTTCGCCTGCAAAACGCCTCCGGCATGATCTACCAAGAAGCCTCGCCCGAGGCCAAAGCCGACACCGTGCTCCAAATGGCTGGCCAGGTGCCGCTGCTGTTCAACGGCCTGCACCACCTGGTTAGCATGCCGTTGGCGCATGAATACTATCAACTGAACCTGCGCTTCGACCGCCACGATCCGTTCTTCTATGTTAAGACGCCTTACACGGTCAGGGGCGGCCCCGACGTGCCGGCCCGCGCCAAAGAGGCGCTGGCCGAGGCGGCCGGGCGGCGCGGGCAGGATGTATATATTGAACTGGCCAAGATGGCCTCGGCCCTGTGGGACAAGGTCAATTGGAAAACGGTCCAGACGATCATCGCCGGTATCCAGGCCGATGCCAAGCCCGACGCGGTGTTCGATCTGCTGGGACTGCTGGGTTTTCTGCTGCGCTACCCCAGCAAGAAGAAGCAAGCCCACCTGAAAGAAGTGCGGCCCGCGCTCGAGGCGGCGGCGCTGGCCTTTCGCTATTGGCCGGCCGAGCCCAACGAGCACCCTGCGAGCGCAGGGGCCGGCGCCGACTTTGCCGCCGAGCACCGGCAGATTGTCTATCACACGGTCGAAATCATGGCCGGCCAGTTGTGGCCAGAGGCGGTTTTCAGCGTCAGCGGGCAGACCGGCGCGTGGCACCGGGCGCACGGCGAAGGCCTGGCGCTGGCCTGGCTGCGGCAGCGGGGCGGCCTGGGTTTTCAGGAGTGGGACTCGCCCGTCAGCCTGGATGCAGTGGTGGCGGCGCTGACGCACTTGGTCGACCTGGCCGAGGCGGAGCCGGTGGCCGAGTTGGCCGCCATCCTGCTCGACAAGGTGTTCTTTAGCCTGGCGATCAACTCGTTCCAGGGGGCCCACACGGGCACCCAGGGCCGGGCTGACACTGAGAGTGTGCTGAGTGGGCGGCTGGCGGCGACCAGCGGCCTGGCGCGGCTGCTGTGGGGCCAGGGCAACTTTAACCACCACCTGCGCGGCCTGATCAGCCTGGCCTGCTGCCGCGAGTACCAACTGCCCGACCTGATCCGCCAGATTGCCACCCAGCCGGTGGACGTGCTGTGGAACATGGAGCGCAACGTGCTGCCCGCTGGCGCGGCCGGCGCCCAGCCTTGGGAGGTGAGCAAGGTCACCTACAAGACCAAGAACTTTATGCTGGCCTGCGCGCAAGACTACCAGGCCGGCCAGCCGGGGACGCGCGAGCACATTTGGCAGGCCACGCTCGGGCCCGATGCGGTGGTGTTTGTCAACCATCCGACGACGCTGGCGCTCGACGACGCCCACCAGCCGAACTTGTGGGTTGGCAACGGGGTGCTGCCGCGCGCCGCCCAATGGGGCGATGTGCTCATGGCAATTCACCAACTGCCGGCCGACGACTGGCTGGGCTTCACCCACGCGTACTTTCCGGCGCGCGTGTTTGACGAGCACGCCTTCGCGGGCCAATGGGCGTTCGCCCGCACGGGCGACGGCTATCTGGCGCTGACGGCGGCGCGCGGCTTCACGCAAATCACCACTGGGCCGACCGCCTTCCGCGAACTGCGCTCGCCGGGGCTGAGCAACGTTTGGCTGTGTCACATGGGCCAGCCGCTGCTCGACGGCAGCTTTGAGGACTTCCAGCAGAAGATCCTGGCGCTGGACATACAGTGGGCAGACGCCGGGGTGCAGCTCACCAGCCTGCGCGGTGAGAAGCTGGCCTTCGGCTGGACCGGGCCGCTGGTTGTCAATGGCGACGCGCAGCCGCTGGTCAACCCGCGCCACATCGAAAACCCGTACTGCGTGGCCGAGCTGGCGGCCACCCAGATAGACGTGATCTACCAGGGCGAGGGCGTGCGGCTGACCTTTAGCTAGGCGCGGGCGGGTAGGGGAGCGCGAATCAAAAACGCCCGGCCGGGTTTGATGACCCGGCCGGGCGTTTGTTTTGGCGCGTCTAACTATGAGCGGATGTTCGGGTCCAGGGCGTCGCGCACGCCGTCGCCCAGCAAAATCCAGGCCAGCATGGTCACGGCCAGGATTAGCGAGGGATACAGGATCAGGTGCGGCGAGGTGCGCACGTAGCTGGCGTACACGCCGATCATTTGGCCCAAGGAGGGCGTCGGGGCCGGGATGCCCAGGCCCAGGAAGCTCAGGCCGGCTTCACTGAACATGGCCCCCGGCACGCCCAGCGTCATCGAGACGATCACGGGCGTCAGGCTGTTGCGGGCGATGTGGGCGCGCAAGATCCAACTGGTGCCGGCGCCCATCGACCGGGAGGCGCGCACGAAGTCGGACTCTTTGAGCGTGAGCACCTGACCGCGAATCAGGCGGGCGATGCCGATCCAACCGGTTAGCGACATGGCAATCAGGATGCTCTGCAGGCCCGCCCCGATGGCGATGACCAGCAGGATGTAGAGCAGCAGGCCGGGGATGGACGACAGCACGTCGATGATGCGGGTGAGCACGAAGTCGAACCAGCCGCCTGCCAAACCGGCCAGCGCGCCGAGCGGCAGCCCGATGAGGACGATGGCGACCTGGCTCAGCAGGCCCACCGAGTAAGACACGCGCGTGCCATAGATCAGCCGGCTGAGAAAATCGCGGCCCAGGTCATCGGCCCCGAGCAAGTGTTCGGCGCTGGGCGGCGAGTAGGTGACGGAGTAGTCGCTGAAGTACGGGTCGAAGGGGGCTAACTGCTGGGCAAAAACAGCGACCAGCAGTTGGCCGATGATAAAGATCAGCGCCCCGACCGCGACTTTGTTGCGCATGAAGCGCTGGATGGTCAGCCGGGTGGTGCTGGCGCGCCGGGCGGCCTTGATCTGCGGCACCGCCGTTGAGGTTGAGACGGCCATAGGTCAGCTCTCCTTCACGAAGGTGACGCGCGGGTCTACCACAGCATAAGCCAGGTCGGTCAGCAGGTAGGCCACACTGATGATCGCCGTCCAGGCCAGGGTGGTGGCCATGATGAGCGGATAGTCGCGCTGGCCGACGGCCGACACAAAGAACTGGCCGACCCCCGGCACGCGGAAGATTTGCTCGATGAAGATCGACCCGACCATCAACCCGGCCACCATTGGCCCGCCCACGGTGATGAGCGGCGTCAGGGCGTTTTTAAAGATGTGCACAAAGGTGACGGTGCGGGCTGGCATGCCCTTGGCCCGGGCCGTGCGCACGTAGTTCGAACCTAACACATCGGCCACGCTGGCGCGGGTAAACCGCTGTAGGATCAGGATCGGCCCCAATGAATTCGATAGCACCGGCAGAATCCACTGTTTGGGCTCGTCCCAGCCGCCCGTCGGCACCCAGTGCAGCTTGACCGCGAATAACAACTGGAGCAGCACGGCCAGCACAAAACTGGGGGTCGCCAGGCAGAAGATGGTCACGGCGGTGCCGAAGTAGTCAATCCACGTTCTTGGATTCATGGCGCCGGCGATGCCCAGGCCAACGCCCACGATCACCGAAAACACCATCGTCATCAGGCCAAGTTGGATCGAGTACGGCCATTGCTTGGCCAAAATCTGGGTGACGGTTTGGGTCTGGAAGTAGAACGAGTACCCAAAGTCGAGCCGGACGGCGTTCTTCATGAAGATGAGATACTGCTGCCAGACCGGCTTGTCCAGGCCGTAGGTAATTTCAAGCTGTTTCTTGACCCCTTCGGGAATTTGCACCGATACGTTGAGGCCCATAATGTCGAACGGGCCGCTGGGCACGGAGTGCATCAAGAAGAAGGTGATGGCCGACACGGCCAGCAGGACAGCGATCAACCCGGCAACGCGGTTTATCAGGTAACGACCCATAGCAGTCTCCCGGTCTCAGTGCTTGATGGCGCAGCGTTAGAGCGTCTTGCCCGGCTCTGCAAAGTGGCAGGCCGCAAATTGGTCGGGCAAGATCTCGCGCATGGGCGGGTTTTCGGTCTTGCAGATGTCTTGCACCCACGGGCAGCGCGGGTGGAAGGGGCAGCCCTTGGGCCGGTTAATCGGGCTGGGCACATCACCCGACAGTGACCGTTTGCGATTGCGCAGGTCGGGGTCGGCGTCGGGCACGGCCCGGATAAGCGCCATGGTGTAGGGGTGGAGTGGGGCGCTCACGATGGACTTGCTCGGCCCAATTTCCACCAGCCGCCCCAGGTACATGACGCCGATGCGCTGGCTCATGAAGGCCGTCACGGCGATGTTGTGCGAGATGAACATGTACGTCAGTTGAAACTGGGTTTGCAGGTCGCGCAGCAGGTTGAGGATTTGGGCCTGCACGGACACATCTAAGGCCGACACCGGCTCGTCGCACACCAACAGTTTGGGCTGCAGCGCCAGGGCGCGCGCGATGCCGATGCGCTGCTGCTGGCCGCCAGAAAACTCGGACGGGAAGCGCCCGGCGGCGTCGACCGGCATGCCGGTGAGTTGCAGCAAGCGGTTGACGGTCTCGGTGCGTTCCTTGGTCGTGCCCTGATTTTGAATGTCGAGCGGCTCGCGGATGATTTCATCGACCACCATGCGCGGGTCGACGGAGGCCAGCGGGTCTTGAAAGATCATCTGCATCTGGCGCCGGCTCTGGCGCTTGGCCGCGCCTTCCAGGCCGGAGATGTCTTGGCCCTCGAAGAAGATCGCGCCGCTGGTGGGGTCGTACAGCCGCATGATCGTCAGGCCGAGCGTGGTCTTGCCGCAGCCCGACTCGCCCACCAGGCCCAGGGTTTCGCCTTTGTTGATGGTCAGGTTGACATGATCTACCGCAAACAGCCGCAGGCGGTGCTGCCCGAACATGCCGCTGCGGACGGGAAAGCTCTTAACCAGGTCGACGGTTTTCAGAAGGGGTTCAGGCATGGCTCTAGACCTTCGCCTTGGGGGCGGTCGCCTGCGCCTGCGCTACCCAACAGGCGGCCGCATGGTCGCGCTTGAGTTCAAGCAACGGTGGATTTTCGGTCTGGCACTGGTCCACGTGCACGGGGCAGCGCGGGTAGAACGGGCAACCCACGATGTCCACCGTTAGGCTGGGCGGCGAGCCCTCAATCGTGGTCAGCCGCTCGGGCCAGAAGTGCAGGCGGGGCACCGCGCCCAGCAGCGCCTGGGTGTAGGGGTGCTGCGGGTCGTTGAACAAATCGCGCACCGGCCCGAGCTCGACGATGTGGCCGGCGTACATCACGGCCACCTGGTCGGCCAGCCCGGCAATCACGCCCAGGTCGTGGGTGATAATAATGACGGCCGTCTTGATTTCATTCTTGAGTTCGTTGATCAGGTCAATGATCTGGGCCTGGATGGTCACATCCAGCGCGGTGGTGGGCTCGTCGGCAATGAGCAATTTGGCCCGGCAGGCCAGGGCCATGGCGATCATCACGCGCTGGCGCATGCCGCCGGAAAACTGGTGCGGGTAGTCTTTGATGCGGATATTGGCTTGGGGGATGCCAACCCGATCGAGCAATTTGACCGCCTCAGCGTGGGCTTCGGCTTCGGACATGCCGCGGTGATGCTTGAGCGGCTCGGTCAACTGGTAGCCGACGGACAGCACGGGGTTCAGCGAGGTCATCGGGTCCTGGAAGATCATGGAAATCTTGTTTCCACGCACATCTTCCAGTTCGCGCGCGGACAGCGACATCAGGTCGGTGGTTTTATGGTCGTCATGGAAGAGGAGTTGACCGCCGACAATGCGGCCGGGCACGTCAATCAGGCGCATGATCGATAAGGCGGTGACGCTCTTACCGCTGCCTGATTCCCCCACAATGCCCAGCACTTCACCCTCAGCCAGAGAAAATGACACGCCATTGACGGCGTGCACAGTGCCTCGGGCAATGCGAAACTCGGTCTTCAGATCAACGACGTCCAACAACGGTTTGTTCGTCATAGACAGATCGGAGCCTGGTAGGGCCTAGGCGGCCTGGGTGGAATTCAGTTGTGGCTTTCCTGACAGGTGGTCTTCGACCGTTGAGACGCGGCCGCTTTCGGTGTTGCTGGCGTGCGGTGGTGCGGGCGTCGCCCAGGCTGTCTGGCCAGCCGGGCTTGGCAGCCCGTAACCGGCTGGGTGGCCGGTTACGGGCTGCCATGTGAAGCTCTAGTTCAGGGTCTTAGGCGTACTGCGCCTTCAGCTCGTCCACGTCGGCGCGGATGTACATCTGCGTGTAGGCGATGTCCAGCCAGCGGTAGACGACGTTGCCGAAGTTGTCGGCGTGCATGCCGGTCAGCCACGGCCACCAGATCTGGAACACGATCTGGTGCGCCAGGAAGATGACACCCACGTCGGTGATCAGGATCTTCTCGGCGTCGCGGTATTGCTGCAAGCGCTTCTCAACATCCGGCTCAGAGTCGGCCGCGATCACCAGCGCGTCGTACTCATCGCTGCGCCAGTTGTGGCGCACCGAACCCCAGGGCTCGGTCTTGCCTTCGGGCGCGGGGATCGACTTGAACAGGCCGGTGAGCATGTTCGAGGGATCGACGAAGTCGTACTCGTAGGCGCCGCGGTACACCTGCATGGTGTGGTTCACGCGGTCCTGGCCCCAGGTGGCCGAGTTGTTGACCAACTCGACGCCGATGCCCAGGTTGGTGATCCACTGGTTCTGCACGAACTGCAGGAACTGGTCTTCACCATTGCTGTAGATGGTCAGCTTGACGGTCGCCGGGTCGACGCCCGAGGCGGTCAGGGAAGCGGCGGCGGCGGCCAGGTCGAATTCCTGCGCGTCCTTGTTCTCGTCGGTGTAGGCCGGGAAGCCTGGGGGCAGCATTTCGTGGCCGGCGACGTAGGTGCCGCCCAGCACTTGCTGGCACAGGGTGTTGCGGTCAATCGCGTGCGCCAGCGCCTGGCGGAAGTCGTGATTGTCCAGCGGCGCCTCGAAGGTGTTAACCTGCAGGTAGGTGGCTTGGAAGTTCGGGAAGAAGTGGATCAGCGGGTTCAGGCGTGGGTCGGCGCGCGCGGCGGCCAACTGCTGCGGCGAGAGGATGTGCAGCAGGTCAATTTCCTGGTTCAGCCAGGAGTTGTAGGCGTCGACGCCCACCGGCACGAGCTGGCCGATGACGGTCTGGATGCCGGGCTTGTGGAAGCCGTTGTACGACGGGTTGACGTCGTACTGCACCGAGACGCCGTGGTCCCACTTGGTGAGGATGTAGGGGCCGCTGGAGATGGCGCCCTCGACCGTGTCGGCCCAGTGCTCGGGGTCGGCTTCGGCCAGGTGCTTGGGGGCGAAGACGGCGGCCTGGTAGGCCAGCAGTTGGGGCAGGTAGGGCAGCAAGCCGCCCTGGCCCTCGTACTGCACGGTGCGGTCGTCGATCTTGGTCACGCCGATGTCGGCGGCGCTGCCGGTGCCCAGGGCGTAATCTTGCAGGCCCTTGATGCCGAACAGGAACGAAATCCACGGGTTGGCCAACGCCGGGTCGCCCGCGTGCGCGTAGGTGAAGACGATGTCGTCGGCCGTGATCGGGGTGCCGTCACTCCAGACCGCGCCCTCGCGGATGACGAACTGCCAGTAGGTGTCATCGACCACCGACCAGGCTTCGGCCAGGGCCGGGACGAGCTGGATGTTCTCGTCGTTGCGCAGCAGCGGCTCGGTGATCATGTTGATGCCGCCGGCGGTGTAGATGTCGCGCGAGCCGTCCATGAAGCGGGGCTCGGTGCCGGGCTCGGAGTGGAGGACCTGCTTGTCGAGCGGGGCGGCGTCCGCGGGCAATTCCTTGCCTTGGGGCGTCATGATCGCCGGCTCGGGGGTGGCGGTGACCACGACCTGGTTGGTCACTTGGACCACTTGGGTCTGAACCACTTCCTGAGTCTGATTGACGATCTGGGTCTCTTTGACAACTTGCGTGACGACTGTCGGCGCGCAGGCGGCCAGGACCGCTGATCCGGTGGCGAGTCCGGCAACCCGGATGAACTCGCGCCTAGAAATCTTGCTTTTAGCCATTTTCTCTCCTTGCGTATACGAAAAGGGGAAACGATCTTGCGCTTCGGCGTTATCTCGATCGTTAGCCCACCGGCCCGATTGACATGCCTGTCAGTGCACCCCGCTGTGTTCTGCGTGGTTCAAACGGCGGCGACAGGCTGGCTTAGCTGGTCCAAGCTCGGTGAGTAACAGTCTGCTCAATAGCTGGCGGTGGCAGTGTTGCCGCGCCGGCCCCGAACAGGAGCGATTTAAGCAGCCGACCTACGGAACGTTGGTGATGGTCGCTGTCTGGGTTCGCACCTCCTTTGTCCCGGAAGACTCTACACGGAATCGTGCGATATGCAAATGAGCACAGCCAGGCTACTCGGTCCTCCGTCCAAGGTCGCCCACCGTGACCCAGTTCTTGTAACCCATTCGGCCAAACTAAGTCACCTCATTATATGTTGCCTGCCCCGATTGTCAAATGAAAGAACGGACAGAGCGCTTCACAAGCATTTGGCAGTCAACTCGACAAGTCGTGTCATTTAGACTAAACTATGCCGTAAGCCACCAACGATCCCGGATTGATCGCTCACCTCATCCGCCGGCCCCGGCTGTCTCGGCGCCACCGGCTCTGCACCCACCGTCCCAGTATGATCGCCTCGCAATATGGCACTTTTCGGCGCGCCCGCTGCCACGCTGCTTTGTCCGAGCGACGCCGCCACTAACCGCATCCACCTAAGTTATTGCCCACCTTAGACCATGACCAACG
>JBBRZY010000096.1:0-10200 GCA_038252885.1 Anaerolineales bacterium
AGCGGCGCGGCTGACACAGGCCGCGCACGCGCCGTTCGACATCGAGCGCGGGCCGCTGTTCCGTGCGCAACTGTTCCACCGCAGCGCGACCGAGCACGTCTTCCTGCTGTCCCTCGATCACATCATCACCGATTTCTGGTCGATGACAATCCTGGCGACCGAGTTCATGCAGCACTACCTGGCCGAGCACGCCGGCGCGCCGCTGCAACTGCCACCACTGCCGGTGCAGTACGCCGACTTTGTGCGCTGGCAGACCGACCGGCTGGCCGGCCCCGAAGGCGACAAGCTGTGGGCCTACTGGCAGCAGCAACTGCGCGGCGAGTTGCCAGGGCTCGACCTGCCCACCGACCGGCCGCGCCCGGCCTCGCCCACTTTCCAGGGCGACACACGCACGCGGCGCTTTAGCGTCGAGCTAGCCGAGAAGCTGCGGGCGGTGGCGCGCACGCATGGCGCGACGCTCTACATGACGCTACTGGCCGCCTTCGACGCCCTGCTCTACCGCCACACCGGGCAAAGTGACATGGTGGTCGGCTCGGTGACCACCGGCCGCAGCCGGCCGGAGTTGAGCGGGCTGGCGGGCTACTTCATCAACCCGGTGGCGGTGCGGGCCTATGTGGATGGGCAGCAGTCGTTCGCGGAATTGCTAACGCAGGTGCGGCAGACAGTGCTGGCCGCGTTCGAGAACGCCGACTATCCGCCGGCTTGGCTGGCCGAGAAGCTGCATCTGCTGCGTGACGCCAGCCGCCCGCCGATCTTCCAGACCATGTTTATCTTGCAGCGCCCGCAGGCCGCCGACGAGCAGGGGTTGGGCGCGTTCGCGCTTGGCCTGCCCGGCACGACCATGCCGCTGGGCGAGCTGACGCTTGAGTCGCTGGCACTGTACAAGCAGCCGGCGCAATTTGACCTGACGCTGATGATGGCCGAGGTGGACGGCGGCTTGGCCGCCTCGCTCAACTACAACATTGACTTGTTCGACGCGGACACCGCCGACCGGCTGTTGGAGCACCTGGGCCAACTGCTGGAGGGCATCGCCGCCGACGCCACGCAGCCGCTGGCCGCGCTGCCGCTGCTGACCCCGGCCGAGGCGCAACTGGTGCGCTACGACTGGAACGCCACCACGCGCGCGCTGCCGCTAGAACACAACCTGCCGCGCCTGGTGGAGGCGCAGGTAGCGCGCACGCCCGACGCGCTGGCCGTGGTCAGCGCCAGCGGCGACCCGACCACCGGCCTGACCTACGCCGAGCTCAACCGGCGCGCCAACCAACTGGCCCGGCACCTGCAAGCGCAGGGCGCGGGGCCGGGCACGCTGGTGGGCGTGTGCGTCGAGCGCTCGCCGCAGATGGTGGTGGCGGTGCTGGGCGTGCTCAAAGCAGGCGCGGCATATGTGCCGCTCGACCCCACCTACCCCGCCGACCGCGTGGCCTTCATGCTGGAAGACTCGCACGCGCCGGTGCTGGTGACCGAGAGCAGCCTAAGGTCTGGCCTGCCAGACTTCGGCGGCACACTCGTGGTGCTGGATGACGACTGGCCCGCCATCGAGCAGCGCGCTGACGACAACTTGCCGACCGCGCCGAGCGGCGACGACCGGGCGTATGTGATCTTCACCAGTGGCTCAACCGGCAAGCCCAAGGGCGTGCAGATCCCGCACCGTGCGCTGGTGAACTTCCTGCAATCGATGCAGGTGGCACCGGGGCTGACGGCCGACGACCGCTTGCTGGCCGTCACCACGCTGTCGTTCGACATCGCCGGGCTGGAACTGTATCTGCCGCTCATCACCGGGGCGCGCATCGTCATGGCCGAACGCGAATTGGCGTCGGACGGTGAACGACTGCTAGAAGCCATCGACAAGCACGGCATCAGCGTGATGCAAGCCACCCCCGCCAGTTGGCGCTTAATGCTGGCGGCCGGCTGGTCGGCGCGGCTGCCGCTGAAGGCGCTGTGCGGCGGCGAGGCCATGCCGCGCGGGCTGGCCGAAACGCTGCTGGGCCGCACCGCCGAGCTGTGGAACCTGTACGGGCCGACCGAGACGACCATCTGGTCCACCGCCTACAGAGTGGAAGCGGGGCCGCACCAGCAAGCCTCTACGGTGCCGGTCGGCAAGCCGATTGACAACACGCAAGCCTACATCCTGGACGAGCGCCGGCAGTTAGTGCCGCCGGGCGTGGTGGGCGAACTGTATTTAGGCGGTCTAGGCGTGGCGTTGGGCTACCTCAACCGGCCGGAGTTGACGGCCGAGCGCTTCATCCCCGACCCGTTCCAGCCGGAGGGTGAAGCACGCCTGTATCGCACCGGCGACCTGGCGCGCTTCCTACCAGACGGCAACCTGGAGTTCTTAGGCCGCGGCGATCAGCAGGTGAAGCTGCGCGGCTTCCGGATTGAGCTAGGCGAAATCGAAACCGCGCTGGGCCAACACCCGGCCATCCTGCAAGCCGCCGCCGCCGCCGTGGGCGCGACGCCGGAACTGCGCCGGCTGGTGGGTTACCTGGTGGCGCGCCCCGGCGAAACCGTGCCGGAGGTGGAGATGCTGCGCGACTTCCTGCGCCAGCGCCTGCCGGAGTACATGGTGCCAGGCGAGTTCATGGCGCTGCCGGCGCTGCCGCTGACGCCCAACGGCAAGCTCGACCGCAAGGCGCTGCCCGCGCCCGCCGGCGATGCCGCCCCCAGCGCACACTACGTTGCCCCGCGCACCGAGCGCGAAACGCAGATGGTCGGCGTGTGGGGTGAAGTGCTCGGCCTCGAGGCCGAAGCCGCCCGCCGCCGCATCGGCGTGCATGACAGCTTCTTCGATCTAGGCGGCCACTCGCTGCTGGCGACCAAGCTCATCCTGCGCGTGCGCGAGACTTTCCAGGTGAAGCTGCCGCTGCGGACGATCTTCGAAGCGCCGACCATCGCCGGCCTCACAGCGGCGGTGGAGCAGGCGCTGCTGGCTCCCGCGAACGGCAATGGCAACGGGCACGGCAGCCGCCTGTTCGGCGCACCGACCGTGGCCGAACTAAAAGCCGAAGCGACGCTCGACGAGAGCATCAACACCGCTGGGCTAGAGCCGGCCCGGCTCGGCTCGCCCCAGCACATCCTGCTGTCCGGCGCGACCGGCTTCGTAGGCGCGTTCCTCCTGCACGACCTGCTGCACCAATTGCCCGAGGCGCGCGTGCACTGTCTGGTGCGCGCCCCTACGCCCGAGGCCGGGTTGGAGCGCTTGCGCCGCAACATGACCACCTACCGCCTGTGGGATGATGCCCTGGCCGCGCGCATCGTGCCGGTGCTGGGCGACCTGACCACGCCGCGCCTGGGCCAGACGGCCGCCGAGTTCGACGCGCTGGCCGAGCAGATCGATGTGATCTACCACAACGGCGCCATGGTGAACTTTGTGCACGGCTACGAAGCGCACAAGCCCGCCAACGTCGGCGGCACCACGATGGTGCTGCGGCTGGCCACCCGCCACCATATCAAGCCGGTGCACTTCGTCTCGACGCTGTCGGTCTTCCATACCCACACGCATCCGGGCCAGCGCCCACTGCGCGAGGACGACGATCTGGAACTGATTGGCACGCCCTACGGTGGCTACGCTCAGAGCAAGTGGGTCAGCGAGGCGCTGGTGCGTGAAGCGGGCGCGCGCGGGCTGCCCGTCGCCATCTACCGCCCCGGCTCGATCTCGGGCAGCAGCCGCACCGGCGCGTGGAACACCGATGACTTCATCGGCAGTCTGCTCAAGCTGTGCCTGACCATCAACAGCGTGCCCGACATCGATCTGGGCGCCGACGTCGTGCCCGTGGACTACGTCAGCGGCGCGATCGTGGCGCTGTCGCAGCAGGCGGGCGCGTACGGTAAGATTCACCACCTCTCGAACCCGTCACCGCTGCCGTTTGCCAAGGTAGTGGAGTGGGCGCGCGGGCGCGGCTACCCGCTGCGGGTGCTGCCGTTTGAAGGCTGGCAGAGCGAAGTGCTCGGCCTGGCCGCGCGCTTCCCGGCCAGCCTGAACAGCCCGTTCCTGCCGCTGATCGAAGATGTGACCCTCGAGCAGGTGTTCCTGCCGCGCTTTGATTGCACCAACACGCTCAGCGGGCTGGCCGGCACCGGCGTGGCCTGCCCGCCGCTGGAGCCGCCGCTGTTGAACATGTATGTCGACCACCTGATCGAAAGCGGCTTCCTGCCGAAGCCGCCGGCCGAGCCTGCGCCCAATGGCGCCGCGCACAGCGCCGAGGCCAAGAGCCAGTCGGCTTAGCGTGATGGCAACGGCATGGGCGGTTTGACCGGCGCTCCATTTGGGCCAGCCGCCCGTTGGTGGGTGAGCCCACAGCCGCGCCCGGCCGCACCTTGGCGGCTGATCTGCTTTCCTCATGCGGGCGGCGACGCGACCGCCTATCACGCCTGGGCGGCGGCCCTGCCGGCGCACATCGAGCTGGCGGCGGTGCGCCTGCCGGGGCGCGGCGCTCGGCTGCGTGACCCAGCTTTCACCCGCCTAGAGCCGCTGCTGGCGGTCCTGCGCCCCGCCCTGGCGCCCCTCAGCGACAAGAAGCTCGCGCTGTTCGGGCACAGCCTGGGCGGCCTGTTAGCGTTTGAGCTGGCGCGCGCTTGGCAGGCCGAGGGCGGTCCGACCATTGAGCACCTGTTCGTCTCCGGCAGCCGCGCGCCGATGGTGCCGTCGCCGCACGCTCCGCTGCACACCCAACCAGATAGCGTTTTACGTGACTACTTGAGCGCTCAAGGCGGCACCCCGCCCGAGCTGTTGGCCCACGCCGAACTGATGGCGCTGATGCTGCCGATCTTGCGCGCCGACCTCGCCATCCGCGAAAACTACACGTTTGCGCCCGGCCCCATGCTCACTTGCCCGATCACGGCGCTGGGCGGCGAGGCAGACGCCAACAACCCGGCCGAGGCGCTATTACCCTGGCAAGCCCACACCAGCGGCGCGTTCCGGCTGCGGCTGTGGCCCGGCGGCCACTTCTACTTGCACGCGCAGGCGGCCGCTGTGGTGGCAACCATCGCCGACGCGCTGCCCGCTTAAGATCGCCTATGCCGGTCTTCCCCCTGCCGCCGCCGAACGCGCTGCACCTTTGGCGGCTGGCGCTCGACCTGCCATCCGCCGAGCAAACCGCCGCCCAGGTGACATTAACGCCCGTCGAGGCCGCGCGGGCCGGCCGGTTTAGGTTTGAGCATGACCAACGCCACTTCGCTGCCGGGCGCGGCCAACTGCGACAGGTGCTGGCGGCCTACACCGGGCAGCCGGCCGCGCACGTGCCGCTCGTGACGGACGCGCACGGCAAGCCCCACCTCGCTTCCGATCCAGCGCTGCATTTCAACCTGGCCCACTCCGGCGTCTGGGCGCTGCTGGCCGTCACGCGCCACGGGCCGGTCGGCGTGGATATCGAAGTAAGACGCGCCGAACTGGAGCTCGCGACGATTGCCAACCGCTTCTTCGCGCCGGGCGAGGCGCAGCGCCTGGCCGCGCTGCCCGCCGGCGAGCAACTGCCGGCCTTCTTCCGCTGCTGGACCCGCAAAGAAGCCTACGTCAAGGCGCGCGGCGCGGGTCTGTCGCTGCCACTGGATGAGTTTGAGGTGTCGCTGAGTGCTGGTGCACCGCGCTTGTTGTCGGTGGCCGGCGACGCGGCCGAGGCGGAGCGCTGGACCCTGTTCGAGCCGGCCCTGCCGGAAGGCTACGCGGGCGCAGTCGCCATTCGGGCGCTCGCTGTGCAGCTTGAAGACTGCGGCGTATGGGCGGCCAGCGCGTGAGGCGCTAAGGTTCGCACACCGCGCCGGCCGGGGCCTGGGCCATCGGGTAGACACGGTAGAGGTTGTGCTCGGGCGTCAGGCAGTAGTCGCGCTTAAGCGTCTCGACACCATAGTAGAAGTCGCTGAGCGACGCCAGGTAGATCGGCCGTTGCCCGATTTCGTTGGTCACGCGCGCCAGCGCCAGGTCGGCGCTGAAGCCGAACGGGTCTTCGGTCGGCCAGCCTTCAAGCTCCACGTCCGTGCGAATGCCCTCGACCGCGTTGAAATAGCGCAGCACAAAATACTCGTCAGTGTCGGTATACCACTCGGCCAGCACCAGCGCGTTCGGCGGCAGCGCCGTCATCGTCTCTAGCCCAAAGTCCCAGGCGCTGTAGTCGCCGTGCTTGTTGGGGTTCACATAGTAGGCCAGCCCATCGCGCACGCCCGTGCCAATCTGCGGGACGCCCAGCACCTCGTCGCCGCCGCCATTGGCGTGCACCAGCCCCGGCGCGGCGGCATACGCCACCGGCATCGCCACAATCAGCGCCGCCAGCCCGGCCAAGGTCCACGTGCGCCGGCGGCCCGGCAGCTTCGCCAGCACTACCGCCGCGCCCAGCCCCAGCGCCAGCGCGAAGAACACATACGCGCTCAAGAAGAACGCGAACTGGTCTGAGACATGGTAGAGCACGCCAAAGGCGGCATAGACCAGATAGCCCGCCGCCACCTTGCGGGCCAGCGCGCCGCCGGCCCGCGCGCCACGCCACAGCCCCACGAGGCCGAGCACAACGCCCACCGGGTTGAACTGCACCAGCGTCAGCACTGCGAATGTCACCAGGCTCGTCAGGAAGCCCACCGGCGTGAGGGCCAGCAGGTTAGCCAGGAAGGTGGTGCCGACCACCGGCCCCATGATGTCTTTGAGCGGCAGCAAACGCATCAGCCGCACCAACTGGATCAGATACGGCACGAAGCCCAACAGGAAACCAACGCCGGCCAGCACCGCCCAGCCGATCAGCTGCCGCCAGGCCACGGGCGGGCGCGGCTTGGGTTGGGCCAGGTATTCGAGTGCCGCGTAGATCACCAGCGCTGGCACAGCCAACCCGGCCAGCAGGTGGTTAGAGGCCCCCAGTCCCAGCGCCAACCCGGCCGCGAACAGCCAGCGCCGCCGCCCGGTGCGCTCAAAGCGCTGCCACAGCACCAGCGCCGCCAAGAGCAGCAGCGCCCACAGCGTGTAGACCTCGGGCGTGACGGCGTGAAACCAAAATGTGTGCGAGACCATCAGCCCCGCCGCCGCCACCGCCGCCGCCGCGCGTGAGCCCGTCTGCGTGGCGAGCAGCCCGTACATCAGCGCCACCGCGCCCGCGCCGCACAGCGCCGAGACGAAGTTGACCAGC
Source organism: Anaerolineales bacterium (assembly GCA_038252885.1). Taxonomy (GTDB): domain Bacteria; phylum Chloroflexota; class Anaerolineae; order Anaerolineales; family UBA6663; genus JADZEK01. Next base: position 7,101 of record JBBRZY010000096.1, read on the forward strand.
CACAGCCGCGCCACCCACGGCAGCAACTTGACCAGCGTGTGCGCCACGATCACATACAGGGGGTGGTCCCAGGCGGCGACGCCCAGGCGGTTGAAAGGAAAGGGGTCGGGCGTGATGGCGGGTTCAACCATCTCGGCCAGGATAAACGACTCGCCGGTGACGGCCTCGCGCTGGAGGCGGGTGCCATCGCCCCAGGCCAGCGAGGGCTGAAGTGTGTAGGTATAGAAGGCCAGGGCCAGCAGAAAGACCAGCCACGGCTCCCAGCCAGCCCAGCGTTTAGTTTGGGACGCAGCGCCGCTCATGGTGCGGCTAGGCCGGCTCGTACCCGGCGATGATCAGCGCGGCGTTGCTGCCGCCAAAGGCAAATGAGTTGCCCATCACGCGCTTAATCGACTTACGGCGCGGGCCTTCGATCACGTAATCGAGATCGCATTCGGGGTCGGGCACGCGGTAGTTGCTGGTGGGCGGCACCGTCTGATCACGCAGCGAGAGCGTGGCGGCCACCGTTTGCAGCGCGGCGCTGGCGGCGATGGCGTGGCCGAGGCCGGCCTTCAGGCTGACAGTCGGGATGGCCATCGCGTCCTCGCCCGCCACCAGCTTGATGGCGGCCGTCTCGGTCTTGTCGTTCCAATCGGTGGCTGTGCCGTGGGCGTTGATCCAATCGATCTGTTCCGGGCCGATGTGGGCGTCTTTGAGGGCGCGGCGCATGGCGCGCGCCGGCCCTTCAGGTACCGGCTGCGTCAAGTGATAGCTGTCGCTGGTGGCGCCGTAACCCACCAACTCAGCCAGAATCGGAACGCCCCGGCGCTTGGCCGAGGTCTCAGACTCCAGAATCATGATGCCCGCGCCCTCGCCCAGCACCAGGCCATCGCGGTCGGCGCTGAAGGGACGGCAAGCGGTGGCCGGCTCGTCATTGCGCTCCGACAGGGCGCGCAGCGCGCACCAGGCCGCCACCACGCCCGGCGCAAAGGGGCAGTCCGAGCCGCCGGTCACAGCCATCTCGAGCAGGCCGGTGCGAATGAGGTTGTAGCAATAGCCGATGGCGTGGGCCGACGAAGCGCAGGCGGCGTCCACGGTCATCATCGGCCCCTGAAAGCCAAAGCGGATCGAGACGTTGGACGACGGGGCCGAGTTCATCGAAATTGGGATGATGAGCGGGTTGCTGGCGCGCTTCAGATAGAAGCTCTTGAAGAAGCTGTCACTCGCCCCGAAGCCGCCAATTGAGCTGGCGATGATGACGGCCACCTCTTGGTAGTCAATTTGCTCCGGTGAGAGCGCAGCTTGCGCCACGGCCTGTGTGGTGGCCGCCACTGCCATCTGCGAGGAACGGCTCATGCGGCGCGCCTCTTTGGCGTCAAAATATTGGCGCTCGTCGTAGCCCGCCAGCCGTGCGCCAATGCGCGTGCGCAGTGTGCCAAATTCATCGTCCGCCACTGGCACCACACCTGAGCGGCCGGTGAGGAGGCCGTCCCAAAAGGCCTCCACCGAACAACCCAAGGGGCTGACAACGCCTGTGCCCGTGATCACAACACGCTCCATGTTTCCTCCCGGTGGCGGCGCAGCGCGCCTCCGCCACAGCAAAATGGTCTACCGGCGGCCTAGTCTACTTTATTTGCCTCCCACGGCCAATGGGCCATCATGCGGCGCAGCGACCCGGCCACCGGCTGCTTAGAATACCTCAATTTTGACCCTTTCCAGCCGCCGCGTGTGCCGGCGGCCCGTTGACTCGGCCAGCGGGCCTGTGCTACGATGACATTAGTTAGTTTGGAAAACCAACTAAAGCCCTTGGCGCAAAGCCGCTAAATTAATGCACAAAATTCGCAGTGCCGACCATACTTTGATGCGTGAAATGAACCTCGCGCTGCTGCTGGAGTGCCTGCGGCGCGAGGCCCCGCTCTCGCGCGCCGACCTGGCGCTGATCACCGGGCTGACCAAAGCCGCAGTCTCGAGCCTGGCCCGCGAGTTGCTCGACGCCCGCTATGTGCGCGAGCTAGGGCCAGACCTGGGCAACAAGGGCCGGCCGTCGGTGCCGCTGATGCTCAACCCCGACGTGGGCTACATGATCGGCGCGGAGATCGGGGTGGACTTCATCTCGGTCATCCTGACCGACTTTGCCGCGCGCGTGGTGTGGCGGCGGCACGAGTTCATCCACTCGCGCAACCAGGTCGCCGTGCTTGACCATACCCTGGCGCTGGTCACCGAGGCCTGGGCGCACACCCAGGCGCAGGGCCAAACTATTCTCGGCCTCGGGCTGGGCTTGCCGGGGCTGGTGGATGTGAGCACCGGCACCCTGCTGTTCAGCCCCAATCTGGGCTGGACCGAGGTGCCGTTGCGGCGGCTGCTAGAAGCCAAGTTCCCCTTCCCCATTTACATTGATAATGAGGCCAACCTGGGCGCGCTGGGCGAAAGCTACTTTGGCGCCGCGCGCGGCTGCGACTTTGTGCTGCACGTGAGCTGCGGCGTAGGCGTGGGCGCGGGCCTAGTGCTCAACCGCCAACTGCTGTCGGGCGCGGCCGGGCTGGCTGGCGAAGTGGGGCACATGACCATTGACCCGCACGGCCCGCGCTGCAACTGCGGCAACACCGGCTGTTGGGAGACCTTCGTCAGCCAGTGGGCCGTCTTTCGCCGAATACAAGAAGCGGTGCTGGCCGGCCGCCCGACGCGCTTGGTGGAAGCCACCGGCCACAACTTAGAACAGTTGACCATCCCCCTGGTGGTCGATGCGGCCCGACGCGGCGACCTGGTGGCGCGGGCGGCGCTGGAAGAGACCGGCGCATATCTCGGCCTGGGGCTGGCGAACCTGATCAACGCCCTCAACCCAGAGCGGGTGGTCTTTGGCGGCAGCTTGAGCCTGGCGCACGAGTTCGTGCTGCCGGTGATGCGCGACGTAGTGCACAACCGTGCGCTGCGTTGGTCGCGCGAGGCCACCGAGATTGTGATTGCGGCCAACGGCAGCGACTCGTGCGTGTTGGGCGGCATCGCCACGGTCTACTACCGCGTGCTGACCGAGCCCCTGGCAACCGCCCGCACGATGCGCCCGGCCGAGGCTGAGACCGATACCACCCGCACCGCGCAACCGGCCTGGGCCTGACGACCCACC